>CANCVE010000076.1 GCA_947381435.1 Chitinophagaceae bacterium | reverse complement strand
ATTTTAATATATAAATACTTTTATTACTTTTTCTAAATGCGTTAATCCATTCAATCCAAAAAACTGTTATATCCAACAATCAAGTTTAAGGATAATGAAAGAAAGCTATCTACTCTAGTAACTAATAATAAAGGTATAGTGAGACTAATAATTAATATAGACTTTAATAAATTGGGAACATTAGAAATGGAATCTTGCTTTTTACAAGAACCAAGTAATAGTGTTTAGATGAGTATCGTGGTGTTGAGAAATCCTTCCCCTCTCCTATTGCTGCCCCTTATGCGAAGCAGGCAAAGAAGATTTCTTGGTAATAAAACAATCGGAACTAAACTTCCAGACTGTTTAAATCGTCAGGGCAATTATAGTTAGTAAAATAGACTTTCCACTCAGTCGGAAGAGGAATTTTGAGTGTATCTACATGTTCCAGTACATATTTCATGCTTTGCTTTGGTAATTGATTGGTTTTATAAAGCTCCGTCACTTGCTTTAATGAGATAGATGTATAAATAGCGCATAAAGGTTCTGAGTCTCCGTCATTATCAAACACAAAAGCGTCTCTACTATTCTTTCTTTTAGCCGTATCTAATAGATTAGTGAGTACTAATTTATCCATTAAAGGCATATCGCAAGCAAAAAGGAAGATACTATCATCAGGATAACGCTTATGAATAGTCAAAAGACCTTTTAGTGGTCCACCAATATCCAAGCTATCATCATCTTCCACCAAATGGTCGGCAGCAAAGAATGCTTGATAGTCTAATTTTTGTTCTTTATTAATAGATAGGAAAACAGTAAGACCCAACTCTGCCAACTTATTAAAAGCAATTCTAGCCCAAGGGATATTATTCTGCAAAATCAGTCCTTTATCACTACACATTCTGTTATTTTTTCCACCACAAAGTATTAATCCTATCATAGTTTTATTTTGTAAGGTGTAAATGACGTATGCAAATTCAGGAATCAAAGTTGTTTTCGCTAGATTTATGCTAAACTTATCGGTATTTGCATAAAGCAAAGAGGCAGCCTAAATCGGACTGCCTCTTTGCTTTATGTATGAATACAATATTTATTAACCCGCCATATCAGGTATTAGTTCTACTTTGTAAGCACCGGCTTCCAACTTCTCTTTTGTCTCACTAAATGCCTTCAATGTTTCTTCTATGTCCGCATCAGTATGAACTGAAGTAGGAATCAATCTATAAATGATATGCCCCTTTGGAATTACTGGATAAACCACTATAGAACAGAAGATATGATAGTTTTCGCGTAAGTCCATTACCATTGCAGTTGCTTCTGGCACACCACCTTTCATGTAAATTGGGGTAACCACGCTATCAGTTTTACCAATATCAAAGCCACGTTCCTTCAATCCAGCCTGAAGCTTTAACGCATTTGCCCAAAGCTTGTTTTTCAATTCTGGTTTAGTACGCAACAACTCTAATCTCTTCAAATTACCTATCACAAATGGCATAGGAAGGCTCTTTGCAAAGATTTGTGAGCGAATATTATATCGTATATAATCTACAATAACTTTTGGGCCCGCTAAGAATGCACCAATGCTAGCCATCGATTTTGCAAATGTGCTAAAGTAAAGGTCTATTCCGTCTTGGCAGCCTTGTTCTTCGCCAGCACCTGCACCAGTTTCGCCCAAAGTTCCAAATCCGTGTGCATCATCTACCAATAGTCTGAAGTCATATTTACTCTTCAAATCAACTATTTCTTTCAGTTTGCCCTGATCGCCTGCCATTCCAAACACACCTTCCGTAATAACGAGTATTCCACCCGTTTTTTGTTTTTCTATCAGGGCAGTTGCGCGCTCCAATTGCTTGTCGCAGTCTTCAACATCATTGTGCTTAAACACATATCTATGTCCTGGGTGCAAACGCAAACCATCTATTATACAGGCATGGCTTTCTGCGTCGTAAACTATTACATCATGTCTTCCACAAAGTGCATCAATGGCACTCATGATTCCTTGATAGCCATAATTCATCAAAATAGCGTCTTCCTTTTGCTCAAAGGCGGCCAATTCTGCTTCCAATTGTTCATGAAAATTACTATTTCCACTCATCATTCTGGCACCCATTGGCATGGCCAAACCGTAATTGGCAGTTGCATCGGTATCGGCTAGTCTAACCTCTGGATGATTTGCTAAACCTAGGTAATTATTTAGGCTCCACACAATCATTTCTTTACCACGGAAAACCATTCTGTTTCCAATTTCGCCTTCTAGCTTAGGAAATGCAAAATAACCGTGAGCTCTTTCCCTGTGTTGACCAAGAGGTCCTTGGTTCTTGATTAACTTCTCAAAAATGTCTGCCATAATTTTTGTGTCCTCGTTTATCCCATTGCTAATTGCGAATGGATATTAATAAAATATGTTGCCCTTTTTGCCAATTTTCGCTAAGATATGCAAGCTTAAATCGGTTTCGGAGTTCGCAAAAATAAGATTTAACGATTTAAGAACGCTTTAAAAGAAATAAAGCAATGTTAACATCGTGTTTTAGCTGTAAATGATGAGTGATTAATGATTAATATTATCGACACCTATCTGGCAAATTAATCATTAAATAAAAATTAAATGATTAATGCCTAGCACCCTTTTCTTCGTTTCCATTACCTATTAAAAATACCACTTAGGTATATCGTTCCTCCCCAATATCTACCTGCCATTCGCCCACTCTATTATCAACATTTACAAAACCACAATAAAGGTTTACAAATGCCTACTACCAATTCTCTATATTTGCGCCCACAAAAATGGATTAATAATGTATAGAACGCATACCTGTGGCGAATTGAGGATAGATAAAAAGAATGAAACCGTAACCCTTGCTGGCTGGGTGCAGACGGTGCGGAAGTTTGGTAGTATTACTTTTGTTGACTTGAGAGATAGATACGGTATTACCCAATTGTTGTTTAATGAATCATTGAATGGTTTATTGGATGCAAATCCTTTGGGAAGAGAGTTTGTTTTACAAGCAACGGGCAAGGTAAATGAGCGTAGCAACAAGAACTTAAACATCCCAACCGGCGAAATAGAACTAGCTGTTACAGAATTTAAGGTATTGAATAAGAGTGCTGTTCCTCCGTTTACCATTCAGGATGATACAGATGGCGGCGACGACTTACGCATGAAATACCGTTACTTAGATCTTCGTCGTAACGCCGTAAAACGTAACCTAGAGTTGCGTTATGCAGTAAATAGAAGTACAAGAAACTATCTTCATGAGAATAATTTCATGGATATTGAAACGCCGTTCCTCATAAAATCTACCCCAGAAGGCGCAAGAGATTTCGTTGTGCCTAGTAGGATGAATGGAGGGCAGTTTTATGCGTTGCCGCAAAGCCCGCAAACGTTTAAACAGCTCTTGATGGTGAGTGGTTACGACCGTTACTATCAGATTGTGAAGTGTTTTAGGGATGAAGATTTGCGTGCTGACCGTCAACCGGAGTTTACCCAGATAGATTGTGAGATGGCTTTTGTAGAACAAGAAGACATCCTACAAATGTTTGAAGGATTGGTAAAAAGGATATTTAAGGATGTAAAAAACATTGATTATACCGAAGTAGTAAAGCGCATTACTTGGGAAGAAGCCATGTGGAATTATGGTAATGATAAACCAGATATTCGTTTTGGGTTAGAAATTGCCAACTTAAAGTTCCCGAAACATGCATTCCCTACTAGAGAAGCGTTGAGCCCTAACCCAAATAAGGCTGGCAACGCAGAACACTCTGCTTTAGAAAGTGATTTCCCTGTGTTTAATGATGCTGAAACAATATTGGCTATCGCAATTCCTGGTTGCAGCGAGTATACCCGCAAGCAAACAGACGAATTGGTAGAATGGGTGAAGCGTCCTCAGATTGGCATGAAGGGATTGGTTTTCATTAAGTGTAATGCCGATGGAACTTTTAAGAGTAGTGTAGATAAATTTTATTCTGAAGATAAATTAAAAGCCATTGCAGAGGCTACCAATGCTAAAGCAGGTGATTTAATATTGATTTTGGCTGGTGCTGAAGAGCGTACACGTAAATCTACCAGCGATTTAAGAATGGAAATGGCCACACGTTTGGGCTTACGCAAGAATGATGAGTTTAAATTGTTGTGGGTATTAGACTTTCCGTTGTTTGAATATGCAGAAGAAGAGAACCGTTGGGTAGCTAGGCATCATCCGTTTACATCGCCGAAGCCAGATCATATAGAAGTGATGATTAATAACAATCCTGTTATTGAAGATGCCTCAAAATATCTGGAACATCCGTACAGCAACATCAAGGCAAATGCTTATGATATGGTATTGAATGGTAATGAGATAGGCGGTGGAAGTATTCGTATCTTCCAAAGAGAACTTCAAGAAAAGATGTTTGCCGCATTGGGCATGACCGAAGAAGAAGCTAACCATAAGTTTGGTTTCTTGTTGGGCGCGTTTGAATATGGTGCGCCTCCACATGGTGGTTTGGCATTTGGTTTTGATAGATTGTGCGCTATTTTGGGTGGCAGCGAAAGCATCCGCGACTTTATTGCTTTCCCTAAAAACAATAGCGGTAGAGATGTAATGATTGATGCACCAAGCACCATCGATGATAAGCAATTGAAAGAATTGCAGATTAAATTGAACTTGAATTTATAGTACTTTAATCAGTAATAATATAAAAGGGTGATAGACTTTAGAAGGTTTATCACCCTTTTTGTTTTAAGCATAAAAACTTTTTCCTACAGTGAAATAAATGCTTCCAAAAGCAAGTATTTTCCGTCCAAAAGGCTCCTAATTCTTACTAAAATCCCTTTGATTCTTACCAAAAGAGAGACATTTCTTACCGTATTTATTACTTTTCTTACCAAAAAAGTCATTTTTCTTACCAATAATATCATTTTTGGTTAACGAAAAGTAATATTATTGGTAAGAATTATGATAATTGTGGTAAGAAAAATGACTTTTTTGGTAAGAATTGAGCCAATTTCGGTAAGAAATAAATCATAAATGGTAAGAATCAAGCCGCTTTTAGTAAGAAAAGAAGCACACTTGGCAAGGATTAAGACACTATTACACCCAATTCTTTCTATCAGAAACAAAGAGATTCAATACTGAATTATTACGCTTTCTTTCTTCGATTAATAAGAAAAATACTACTTCTTTTCTTCCAAAAAGAGTCTCCTTTTTAGTCCATTTAATACCAGAAAACAATCGATTTAAAGCGGATTAAACCCTACATGCATCAATTATTAGGGTGTATTGCTCATTTTATATTACCGCACACACATTTTTTTATCACAAATAAAACAATTACTGTAACATTACAGTTTGGTATTTGTATTATCATCATTAACTTAAAAAATTATCAATGAAACTAACAAAATGTATCTATCTGTTGCTATGCCTACCGCTTATTGGGCTTGCACAACCGAGATTGCCGAAAGGTTATTTCTGGAAAAAACTACCGAATGGTTTGGAAGTTGTGGTTATTGAGAACAGTAAAGTACCACTTGCTACAATAGAAATTGCAGTGAAGAATGGTGCCTACACAGAAGGACCAGAATTTAGTGGCTTATCGCATTTGTTCGAACACATGTTCTTTAAAGCAAACAAGGAATACCCAAGTCAGGAAAAGTTTCTGAAAAGAACACAAGAATTGGGAGCAATATGGAACGGAACGACTGCAGAAGAACGCGTAAACTACTTTTTTACGTTTGATAAAGATAGCTTACAAGCAGGCCTTAAGTTTATGAATGCTGCCATCCGTTATCCATTGTACCGTGTGGAGGATATGGCGAAGGAAAGGCCGGTTGTGGATGGTGAGTTTCAGCGTAATGAAAGTGACCCTGGTTTTCAGTTGTGGTATGAATGCCAAAAGAAGCTTTGGGGCGATTTGGTAACACGCAAAAACCCAATTGGCGATCACAATATCATCAATACTGCAACGCCAGAAAAGATGATGGTGATAAAAAATAAGTACTATTTGCCTAACAATTCGCTATTGGTGGTTTGTGGCGATGTATCGCACGACAATGCGTTTGCACTAGTAGAACAAATATTTGGCAGTTGGGAATCGAGCGGCTTTGATCCTATTACAAAGTATCCAATTCCGGAGTTTGCACCACTAACAAAAACAGAATATCTTATCAAAGAATCATCTATTGCAGAAACGCCTTACCTAAACTATTGGTGGCAAGGGCCCGATACGAGAAATGATTCAGTATCCACAATAGCGGCTGATGTGTTTAATACAATTTTGGGTTTAAATTCATCAAAATGGCAACAAGCATTGGTAAATACTGGCCTAGCTTCTTCGGCAGGGGTAAACTATCAGACATCAAAGTATGTAGGACCGGTAAATATTAATGTTGTACCAAATCCAACCAAGCTAAAAGAGTGTACGGATGAGATACTTAAGCAGATTTCTCAATGGCAAAATGATGATTACTTTACTGATGAGCAACTGGAAGACGCCAAACAAACACTACGTAGAAACAATTTGCGACAACTGGAAAAGCCATCCTCATTACCGGGTCAACTTACGTACTGGTGGTGCAGTGCATCGTACGAGTTTTATGTTGATTACGTAAATAGTTGCAAGGCAATGACTAGGGCAGACATCAAAAGATACCTTTCTAAATACATAACAAACAAACCTTACGTGGCAGGGTTAATAATTAGTCCGGAAGCAAACAAAACTATTAAGGCAGGAAGCTTCTTCAAATAGTTATGAGTTATGAGATATGAATTATGGTATAGTCTCAACTATTAATTTTAAATTATCAATTAAATAAAACATTTTATGACACATAAAATATATAATACACTCTTTTTGTTGGGAAGCTTTTTGATGCTTTGCTTTACGGGCATGGCACAAAGTAAGCAGCAAGCTTATGAACTATCCATCAGCGGCGTAAAAGTGATAGTACAGCCAAGTGGCAATGATATTGTAGAAATACAAACCATAATAAAAGGTGGAGTACAGAATTATCCTGCCAAACAAGCGGGCATAGAGAGCCTTGCTTTTAGTGCTTTAACCGAATGTGGCACCACAAAAGACGATAAGAATAGCTTTAAAAACAAACTTGACAAGGTAAGTGCCAATGTGGTAGGCAGTGCAGGAATGGACTATTCTACGTTTACCATGAACTGCATAAAAAGTGATTTTGAAACGGTATGGCCATTGTATTCAGACGCCTTAACGAGTCCGTTGTTTGATAAAACAGAGTTTGAAAGGATAAAACAAGACGCTATCAACAACCTAAAAGCACAAGCTTCGCAGCCCGATTACGCCATTAGCAAGTATGCAAGAGAAGTTGCGTTTAAAGGAAAAGACTATGCAAAAAGCCCAGAAGGATTGGAAGAAACAGTTTCGGCGCTTACGGTAGAACAAACGAAAGCTTTTTATAAATCTATTTTAACTAAATCGCGTTTGTTGATAGTTGTAGTTGCAGATATTGATAGGGCGACCATAGAAAAGAGAGTTGCTGCACTATTGGAAAATGTTCCGGCTGGAGCACCTTTTATTTTGAAGAAAAGCGAATATCATCCACAAGCAAACAGCTTTAAGAGTGAGAAAAAAGAACTTGCTACCAACTATTTACAAGGAATTACTAGCGCACCAATGCCAGGAACGCCAGATTTTAATGCGTACAAACTAGCTATGACAATATTTTATGACAGACAATTCTTGGAAGTGAGAACAAATAATGCCTTATCGTATGCCCCTTACACTTATTTGGATGGTGGACTTTCGCCAAGTACCAACATTGTAGTTTCTACAAAAGAACCCAATAAATATATTGGCGTAATGAGTAAACTGGTAGAAAAAACAAAGGCACAAGGCTTTACAGACGAAGAGGTTAAGAATGGGAAGACGCTGTATGTAACGAGTGTTTATTACCGTCAGGAAACAAATAGTGCGCAAGCGGGTTCTTTGGCAGCAAATGAGGTGTTGCACAACAACTGGAAGAGAGCAATTACGCTTAGTGATGACATGAAAAAGTTGAAACCCGCCGATGTAAACAAGGCTTTTAATAAATATTTTGGTAATGTTACATGGGTTTATCAAGGAGATACAACTAAGGTAAATCCTAGTTTATATAAGATAAATTACAAGCCTATTAATAAGTTGCCTAAGCCAACTTTGGAGCCTGTAAAGAAAAACTAGATAATTACTTTAGACTAAATTTTATAAACAACAATCCCTTCAAGAGTACTTCTTGAAGGGATTGTTGTTTATAAACGATGTTGTTTGAACATTAAGTCACATTTTGAATGATTGCATCGAAACTGCCAAGCCCTAATGTTTTCTCAGAGACAAACCCTTCCGCATAACCAACCCCAATACGCTTACCAAGCATCAAAGCACGCGCCTTTATTGACTCCAAGAACTGTGGAGAAGAAATATAGGTTTGCGGATCCTTTGAACCCTTTGCATTAAACTGGGTAGTGTAACAGCATACCGCCTCCATTTTCTTGTTGAAGCTACTCGTTATATCAATTACAAAAGAAGGCTGTAAATACCTATCTTGAATGTAATGAAATACATAAGATGGTCTCCAAGGTTCTTGCTTTTTGCCATCATCCTTTGTTTCCACCTTCCTGAGTCCTGCTAAGAATGCAGCTTCTGCCACCATTTTAGAACTTCTTCCATGATCTGGATGCCTATCTTCCGGTGCATTGCACAAAATAATATCTGGTTGATACTTCCTTATCTTTTCAATTACTAAGCGAACATTCTTTTTATCGTGTTTAAAGAACCCATCTTCCATTTTCAGGTTTTCCCTCACCTCTACTCCCATTACTTTTGCCGCCGCAGTAGCTTCCTCGTATCTGGTTTTCACTGTTCCTCTAGTACCAAGTTCACCTTCAGTAAGATCTATAATACCCACTTTCTTTCCGTCAGCAATTGCTGAAATTATTGTGCCGCCACAGCCAAGTTCCACATCATCCGGATGAACACCAAAGGCAAGAATGTATAATTTCATTAAAATATTTTAGACAAATTTAATTGTTTTACCCTCAGCTAATTATTTCTTGAATTATAAGGTGTGCCTAATCACTTAAAGTAAAACATCTAAAACAGCTTTGTATAGCTTTCTTACAATTAGGGAATTTTGAAATTCAATAATCTTTATAGTAATTGAGCTTAAAGTATGGACATAAAAAAAGAGACCATAATTTTATGACCTCTTGAATTATTTTATAGTTCTTATTTATATTGGCTATAACTAAGCCTTAGAGCTTTTGAAAGCTGGAAGAACGATTGCTGCAACTAATAATGCGATACCACCTACTACTGCTGCACCATTTGAAGAACTTGAATCAACTGTATTTGAAGCTGCAAATGCACCAACTGAAGATATAACAATAACTGCTAGTGTTGCTACTGATTTTACTAAACTTTTCATTTTATTTATTTTATGTTGTTTTTTAAAAATTGATTACTTACTATTTTATTAAGCTTTTGAACTTTTGAATGCAGGAAGAACAATTGCGGCTACTAATAAAGCAATTCCACCTACTACTGCTGCACCATTTGAAGAACTAGAATCAACTGTGTTTGATGCTGCAAATGCACCTACTGAAGATATAATGATAACTGCTAGTGTTGCTACTGATTTTACTAAACTTTTCATTTTATTTATTTTATGTTGTTTTTTAAAAATTGATTACTTACTATTTTATTAAGCTTTTGAGCTTTTGAATGCAGGAAGAACAATTGCGGCTACTAATAAAGCAATTCCACCTACTACTGCTGCACCATTTGAAGAACTAGAATCAACTGTGTTTGATGCTGCAAATGCACCTACAGATGAAATAACGATTATTGCTAGTGTTGCTACTGATTTAACTAAACCTTTCATTTTATATTTTTTTATTGTTTTAAAGATGATAAGTAGTTTTCAATTTATAAGCCAAAGCAAATAATTTCATAAAATGCCTATCGGATATAAAATAATTTAAATATCAATTATTATTGAGAAATTGACTTTGAAATTCATGTGAAATTGAAAACCGCTTTGGAATATTATGTTTATGCAAAAATTCTTTTAAAATTTTTACGAAGTGATTTCTGCAAAGACTGTTTGCCAAATTTTATTTATTTTTTATTTTCAGTATAATTTTTTTACATAAATGTCATAAATTCTTTTTAATTAATTAATTTTTAATAAAATAATTATTAGTGCAAATTTGTCATACAAAAAGATACTAAAATGTAGTTCAGAATACTGACAAAATTGCAAAACAGCATTACACTTCCTATTCAGTGATAATTGCCGGTTTTGGTATCCGACTAACAACTAAATACCATTTAATAAAAACAAAATAATTTTTCGTAGCATTTTCGCCCATGTGAGCAATACTATTATTCTGGTAAAGCATTTTCAATTTGGCAGTTTACCCCAACTCCCATTACATTTGCAGCAGTTCTTTAAATTACTTATCAAGAAAGGCAGAGGGAATTGGCCCTGTGAAGCCTTGGCAACCCAAACAAGTCACCGCGCTTGTTTAGAAGGTGCCAACTCCACTCCCGAGAGGGAAGAGATAAGTCAGCGTTGGTTTTTTAAAATAATTACATTAACATGTATTCTCTATATTATTGTAGCCCGTCTGATTTATTTTAGATGGGCTTTTTTTATTCTCTTATCTCCTTATAAGTATTTACTGCACATTATTATTTATTATTAATAATTCCCGTTCCTTTTTAATGGAACAGAAACTTAGCAATTGTGGTAATTTACCCAGTTGCTTTTGCACTAAATATGTCTAAGATTTATAAACATCAGGAAGTATTTACATTGGAAAGTGGAAGATCAATATCAAATCTTCACTTGGCTTATAGTACATCAGGAACTTTGAACGAAAGCAAGAACAATGTTGTTTGGATATTTCATGCACTTACTGGTAATGACAAACCAAGAGAATGGTGGCCAGGTCTTGTAGGCGAAGGTTGCCTACTAAATCCTGACGACTATTATATTATATGTGTAAATACCCCGGGCAGTTGCTATGGCAGCATTAATCCACTTGATATTAATAACGAAACAGGCGAACCTTACTACCACGACTTCCCTTTGTTTACCACAAGAGATATGATTAAAGCATATCAATTATTAAAAAAGGAATTAGGCATTGATAAAATTAAAATAGGCGTTGGCGGTTCTATGGGCGGGCAGCAACTATTAGAATGGGCTATCGATGAACCAGATACATTCGAATATATTATTCCCATTGCTACTAATGCGAAACATTCTTCGTGGGGTATTGCTTTTAATGCTTCTCAGAGAATGTGTATAGAGCATGATGTAACTTGGAAAGAAAAACATCCAGAAGCAGGAATTGAAGGTATGAAGACTGCTAGAAGCATTGCTTTGATAAGTTATAGAAACCATGATACTTATAATGAGATGCAACAAGGCTTTACTTCCGAAACAAAACATCTACCCATAGATAAACAAGTATTTAAGGTAGAGACTTACCAAAAATACCAAGGGGAGAAGTTAGCCAAACGTTTTAACGCTTTTAGCTATTACTTTTTAAGCAGAGGAATGGACTGTCACAATGTAGGACGGAATAGAGAATCTGCAGAGGCGGCTCTACAAACCATTAAAGCGAAAACATTAGTAATTGGCATATCGAGCGATATTCTCTTCCCTATTCATGAGCAACAATTTATAGCTAAACATATTCCTAATGCAAAGTGCGTAATCATAGAGTCATTATATGGACACGATGGCTTCTTACTAGAGTTTGCACAAATAGAAAAGGAAATACAATCATTTTTAAATAGTAACTAGCAGTACACCCAACTTGTAGCAACTACTATAAATCATTATCCTCAGCATCTAAGGCATCAAATGCTTTTACTTTCTTTGTTGCCTTAAAATGAATTACCCTGTAATCTGCCAGTTGTAAAACACAAAATGGATCTTCGGCAACTATTGCATTTACTTCCGCCAGGCTTTCAGCCTTAGCAAAAATAATCCCACCATCGCGTGGTTCTTTTCTTCCTGATGCCAGGAAATTGCCTGTGTGGTAATATTTATCTACATACTTCATGTGTGCCGCCATGTTTGCATCTATTTGTTCTGTAGGCACTTTGTAGGTAATTTCTATAATGAACATTTTATTAATATTTAATGATGAATGCTCCAAAAGTAAAGCAAGATGCCCTTCCAATAAAACTGATTGTTGTCATATATATTAATTGATACCCCTACTTTTACAAATCACACATAAAGCAATCATCATAGAAAAAGATTTAACCACTATTGGCGTACTTGCAAAAGCCAAAGAAAATAGCAATGAAGATTTCAAAACCTATTTAAAAAAAAAGAATTCAACTACCATTGATGCATTGGTCTTTGAGCTGAATGATATCATTTCCCCACAGATAGATTGCACCGCTTGTGGCAACTGTTGCAAAAGTTTACTTATAAATGTAACCGATTCAGAAGCAGATGCGCTCTCTACTCATCTTGAACAAAGCAGGGAAAACTTCGACAAACAATATCTTGAAAAGAGCAGTACAATGATGCTGATGAATGCAATACCTTGTTCATTTCTATCTAATGAAAAGTGTACTGTCTACGAACACCGTTTTGCCGGATGCAGGGAATTTCCTGCTATGCATCTCCCCGATTTTAATAAACGTCTATTTACCACTTTCATGCACTACGACAGGTGCCCCATCATTTATAATATAGTAGAAGAACTAAAGGTAAAAACAGGGTTTTTATAATTGACAATTGGTAATTGTAAATTGACAAATATCGGCGGGTCTCAACTATCAATTTTCAATTATAAATTGTCAATTAATTTCTTCTATCAAGTCTCTGATAACAACACTCGCTACGCTGCAACCAAAGATGGCAGGCATATAACTTATAGTGCCTATCAATGATTTTTTAGGAAAGGCCTTTTCGGTCACAATAACTTTCTCTGCATCTATATCTTCCGGACTAAATACCACTTTTAGCCCCTTGTAAATACCAACTGCATGGAGTCTTTTACGAACGTATTTTGCAAGCGTACAATTGTGTGTCTTAGAAATATCAGTTATCTGCACCAGCGATGGGTTTAGTTTACCTCCTGCACCCAATGATGTCACTATTGGCAATCCCCTGTCCTTGCAAGCCTTTATAAACTGCACTTTAGGCCCGAGGGTATCAATACAATCTACTGCATAATCAAAATTACCTTCATCTAGTATGGCATCGATCAGTTCGTCTTGTACATATTTAGTAAGCACCGTAATCTCCAAGGCAGGGTTAATATCGTTCAGTCGTTCTGCCATTACTTCTGCCTTAAGTTTTCCTGCAGTAGAATGTAACGCTGGTATTTGTCGGTTAGCATTGCTCAAATCTACTGTATCTGCATCTACAATCGTCATCTTTCCTATGCCAGCCCGTGCAATCATTTCTGCACAGATGCCCCCTACGCCTCCAAGTCCTACTACCAATACATTTTTTGTGATTAATGCTTCAACTTTTTCATCGCCCAATAGCAGTTGCGTTCTGCCCATCCAATATGGAATCATCTTTTCTTATTTTATATGCCACGAATTAAGGATAAAATAATTTAAAGATGGATAATTAGTGATGAAATGGCGCAAATATGTTTTTCGCTAACAGAAAACCCTATAAGGGCTTCTAGCCCCTTATAGGGCAATGTCATTAAGTTAAGGTAATAAATGCCCTATAAAATGAGTTAGAGTATTAAACATTTTATGGCAATTTCATCTAGCAGCTCTATCGTTAAATTAAATCTAAAGAGTATAGAAGCATTAAAAGGCTTTTTGGACAAGGTACTTTCCGATGCTGACTTACGAAAACAGGTTACAGGTTCTGAAAACAATTTTATCCGTAATCGCAAATTGCCCCTTTGCATTTTGGCTGGTTTTATACTCAATATGGTCAAACGTAGCTTAAGTGTTGAGATTCAGGACTTCTTCCATTCACTGGGCAAGGGTTCATTCAGTTGTACAAAATCGGCCTTTTGCCAGCACCGTACAAAACTATTGCCCCTTTTTTTCAAAAGTGGAATCAGATTCTTATTGATAACTTCTATGAAAGCTATGGTAATCATGTTAAGCGGTGGAAAGGCTTTCGAGTGCAGGCAATTGATGGCTCTACTGAATATTTGCTTGATAAAAAAGAGGTAATAGCTCACTTTGGCACACAGGATAATCAATTTGGCAGAACTCCAATGGCAAGGGTTATGCAGATTTTCGATGTCTTGAACAATTTGATTGTATGGGGAGACATCAGCCCAATAAAGGAATCAGAACAGTCATTAATGGCTGCTTTAGTGCCGAAGCTATCCGAAGACAGCCTTACGCTTTTTGACAGGGGGTATCCGAGTTTTGCATTGATGTTCCTACTGATGAATGAAAAAAAGCCTCGTTCTTTTGTAATGCGTTGCAAATTGGGCTTCAATAAGGAAGTCCGTGAATTTGTAAATAGTGGGAAGAGTAGTAAGATCGTAGAATTTGTAGCTACAGACAATGCCATCAATGGGCTAAAGGAATTGGGCATTGAAATAACCAATATGACTACCATAAAAATAAGGATGGTTAAATTTAAATTATCGTCTGGCATAACGGAAGTTTTGCTCACCAACCTTTATGATGAGACCTTGTATAGTCTGGAAGACCTGAAATATCTATATGGGTTACGTTGGAAAATAGAGACTAGTTATTATAGTCAAAAGAATCACCAACAGATGGAACAGTTTAGTGGGCATCGTGTAATCTGTATCCAGCAGGATTATCTGGCAGGGCTATTAACCGCCAACTTGCAAAGCCTGATTGAAAAGCAGGGGGATGATTACCTTCAGAAGGTCAACGAAAGACGAAAACTTGACTATAAGATTAATCGAAATGTAAGTTGGGGGGCATTGAAACATCAAATTGTGCAATTATTCATCGCCAAGAAGCCCAAAGAAATATTATTGCTATTGCAGAAAGAATTTGAAAGGAATATTGAGCCTGTCAGACCAGAAAGAAGCAACCCAAGAAAGAAAAAAACTAAACGGTTAAACGGTAAATACCAAACTTTCACCAACTATAAAAGAGCCGTATAAGCCCTTAACTTAATGACATTGCCCTTATAGGGTTAAAAACCAGGCACTTATTACTTACCAATTTTCTTTACGTCTATTGAGGTATAAGTAGCCAAAAAGCGCATTATATTCTTAGTAAACGCTTCTGCAAATGCATAACATGATGTCATATTTTCCCTCACGCCTACATTATTACTTTCTATTTGCCAGCCAAATACATTCGGCTTATTCGTAAATCTAGCTTCATTAAATCCACCGGGGAAATACTTTTCCTTGGGCAACGGAAACGGATCTTGCATACTAGGTGTAGCTGGGAATCCCGACTCTGCCATCCAGGTACCAAAAGCATTTGGCCCCGTTAGCAAGTCTTTAAGATTCAGTTTTCCTTTACTAGCATTTATCAGGTTGTGCAACGACGACTGACTAGTGTACACCGTATCTGTACTGCTTTTATAAGATATCTGCAACTGTTCATTATCGAGTAAATACCCTAATTCTAACCGTTTATTTGGATGCCCTTGTCCATGCAAATCGATGTACAGCGATTGACCATACTTTTTTACTGCCGATGCCAGTGCGGTATCAATCATTTCATGCCAAAACCTCCAAGGCACTTTCATTTCTTCATTGCCACAGGTGGCTATTTCTATTTCGCGGTTCACATCTACTTTCAATCTCTTTAAATGACAGATAATAATGGATGGCTGACAACCATAATTCTTTTGGAAGACATCAATGATGGCCCTTGCCAAATTGATTGTTCGTCCGTCTGTAGCATTTACAACGCCGGGGCACGATCTATCGGGTATTCCTTCGGGCATCATATCTCCTCCATGTGGCACACCAATTACTAGTGGCATATTGCCCGGAATAAACTCCACCCATTTGTCTTTATCAAAGTAACTATTGCCTACTTTCCAGTTTTGGGCGTTTACATTCAGTGCAAGTAGTAGCGTCATTAATCCAAAAAAGAGATTCTTTATCGTCATAAAATTATTTTTCAACCGTGAAAACCCATCAACAAAATCTGTTGAAGACCGATGTAAAACATAGTTCCCGGATAGGGCAAATTGTAATAGCATTCTGTTTTTGATTGAATAAGAGGCCATTTATTAAATCACTATTTCTACCAATTTTGTAGTGTGAACAGTTACCATTTTGTTTGATAATATTTCTCTTTTGTAGGGAAGTGCTAATCTTATGTGATTATTTAATTTGCGGATATTGTTTACATCAGGATAGATAGGATTAATGAGCTAACAAATCTTGCTAACCCTAAAATCATGAAAATCATGGTCTAGACAATCCTTTTACCATATAATGGTAACAAGTTCGTTGTAGAGAGAAAATTTATTATCGGCAGATATGATGGCTAAGTTATCGGTAAGTGCAGTAGCAATTATAAGTCTATCGAAAGGATCTTTATGATTCGGGAATAATGGAAGACTGCTCAGTGCTGTTAAATAAGTTGAGGAAACAGGCAAAACTTCAATTTGAGCAACAATAGTTTGTGTGTAAAACGCTTCGATTGTTTTTCCGAGTTTCAATTTTCCAATATTCACTTTGATGGCAACTTCATAAAAGGAAACCATACTAACAAAAATATTGTTGTTTGGGTTATCTATCAGCAATAAGGCTTTTTCAGACAAGGCAGGATGATTTTCTATGCACCAAAGTAAGGTATGCGTATCAAGTAGTAGGTTCATCATTAAATACATTAAAGTGGTCATCAATAGGGGCATCAAAATCAGGAGCCATATACAGCACAGTACCCTTTCCATACCCAGACCTTCTAAAGTTAGTTGGTTCTGTCTGTTTTGGCATTGTAGCCACTTCCTTCGAAAAAGTAACCAAAACCTCTACAGGTGTGTCGATAAGTGGCTTTTCGTACAATATTATTTTCCCATTGTCGTATAATCCCCTGATAGTTGTTTGCATAAATAAATAATTTCCTCAAAGATAACAGTTAAATGATGGAAATGAAGTGTTGTCTACATCAGGATTCTTAGGATGTAAGGACTAGTAGGATTAATAAGCGAACTAATCTCGCAAATACTTAAATCTGGTAAATCTTGATTCAGATAACACTTCAACAAGAAGTAAAGGCAAAATATATTAAATGGTTATAAAATTAATCACGAAAAGTGGTACGCTGAGGTACAACATCATGTTGTAGTAACTGTAAATTTGGTATGTAAGCAAAGTGTTTTGTATTGCAGGTAGCCAATAAACAATTGTACTTAATAGCAGTTGCCGCCAATAGGCAATCATTGATGGCCGAGTTATGACTGAGGTGGTATTTTACAATAAGCTGTAGTGCCGTATCAGAAATTTCTTCATCCACATGCACAATATGAAATCCTTTGGTGCGCTTTGCCATTTTTTGCTGCTGCTGTTTGTTCAGTGTACCTTTTACAAGTTCGGCAATGGTGGTAAACCCGATGATAAAGAAAGAGGAAATGTTTTGATTGATAATATTGGTGGCACTTTGATTATTGTAGAGGTACTCA
The DNA here is from genome assembly GCA_947381435.1 of Chitinophagaceae bacterium. Classification (GTDB taxonomy): domain Bacteria; phylum Bacteroidota; class Bacteroidia; order Chitinophagales; family Chitinophagaceae; genus Parasediminibacterium. The sequence goes on along the minus strand of CANCVE010000076.1, from coordinate 4,372 downwards.
ATTAAAAAGTCGGTATCAAGCAGAATCAGTTCGTTCTCCATGCTGTTTTTCTTAATTGTTCAACAGCGGGTTTGGGTATTTCTTTAGAAAAAAGTGTTTGTAAATCCCTCAAGGCTTTTCTATTGGCAGGCAATCCCCCCGCTTTGTTAAGCTTTGCCAACAACATTTCATGAGCATCTGTTTTTTGTATTAATGTACTTGTGGGCATTGTAAAGTTATTTGTACAAATATAACAGGTAAATAATGGAAAGAGGGAAATTAACTATCTCTTTGTCTGAACCAGGATTATTATGATTAAAGGATGTGTAGGATTAATGAACGTACTAATCTTACTAATCCTAAAATCTTCTAAATCCTTATTCAGATAAATTAAACCGCAACATCCCGAAAGTTGAAACTTTCGAGAAGTTTTCCTCATATATTTACAAAAACAAACCTTATGAGCGAAACACAATTACCACAATTCATTTTTACCTACTATAATCCTTTTGATGAAAAAAGACCAGACTTTTCTGATTCTCTCACTTCTTATGTAAAGGATGTGCAACTAGCCAATTATACCGGCAAAGTGATTGGCAAATTTTTGGAACAACAATCCGAACAACAACTTGCAGCCATAGCAGATTTGAACAGAGATGTTAGCTATGGCTTAAAAAAAATTGATAACACTTTGGATGATGGTTTTAGCCAAATAAACCAACGCCTTACCCTTATTCAGGCAGAGCAGTTTAATACCAACCTGCTATTAAAGGACATTAAAGAAATACTAAGGCAGCCCGATAGCGAGAAACAACGGATGAACCACATTAAACTTGGGATGAAGTTTTTTAACCATGCGCTAAAGAACGAGGAGATAATAAACGATGCCATTGAGGAGTTTGAAAAGGCTTTGGCTTTGATGAAACAAGACTGGCTTACCGGGTATCAATTAGGTTTATGCCATACTTATCACAATTCTGTACATGATTTTGAAAAAGCGGAGAAACTATTTTTAAATGCAGCCAAATATTCTGCTGTTGATACATTGGAAGGAGATGATTTTAAAGAGTACTTCTACAAGGCTATCTCCATAAAATCTACAAATGATAATGTATTGCTTGATTTTGCAGCAGAATGTTACCTACAAGTTGCTTTTATTAGATATGTGCAAAGCGATTTTAAAGGTGCAGTTGAGTTTGCAACAAAAGCAACACAAGTTTCTAAAACTAACGCAAAATGCGCTTTTCTTTTAGCTAAATATCAATCTAGAGATGGGAATTATGAACATGCGATAAAGAGTTTAAGATTATCTTTCCAACTAAGTAATCAGATTTATAAAGTGTTCATTAAAGATATTGATATTCTAAATAACCCTTTGTTTAAGGAAAATTATAAAGACTTACTAATAGACATTGAGAGAGAAAACAGGAATAATAGCAAAATAAATGAAGAGATTGAAAAAAAAGATGATAGCAAAATATTTATTGAAATTTATTATGCATGTATCAAAAGAATGTTCAATGATGACCTAGATAATTATTTTGATTTAGGTCCTGGTAAGGACGATAGCTATACATGCAAAGTTTTAGATTTAAAGAATAAGATAAGTAAGATATATTTTGACAGCTCCCTTTCAGCGTTAAATAAGGTTTTTCATTCTGAGTTTAAGGATGAACATTTTAAGGAAGAAATGCAATCAATAAAGCATATTCTGAATGTTGAAACTTATAAAGACTTAGAGATAAAACTAAAGCAAATTAGAAATCAGTATGAAAGTATTCAGGAGAAATACATAACTAAAAGAGAATCTGGAAAATATCCTGAATCTTATTTACGTACTAACGAAACGAAGGAACTTAATGAAGTAGGTATTGGACGTTATTATTATTATCTCGGTAAAGACAGATTCCTTGTTTATTTTGATTATTTAAAACAGAAAAAATTATTTGATAAAATAAAAATAGAAAGTGTAAACAAACGTAATGAGAAAATTTGCCATCAATTTTTAGATTATTATTTAAACCGAAAGGATCCCAAAGATTTACCTAAACTTGATGCAATAAAAAAGAAGTGGTGGGAATCATTTTAGTCAAATAATGCAAAAAATTATGAGATATAAATCCGTGAACTTTTTTTTGATATTTATAAGTATAAAATAATAAACATGACAAAACTTAAATTTAATATTACTTGGTTTGAAGACATGAAAACGATCGGATATATTTATCCTTTAGTTCTTAATGATATTAAGGAGAGGATGATAGAAGAAATTAAAAAAGGAAATTCAATTATTATTCAAAGAGATTTTGCCAATGCAAACCCTGATATAATTTATACATTTAAAAGTGTTGAAGAAATTGAAGATTTTATCAACAACTATAAATGAAAATTTAATGAATAACACAAAAGATAACTCGGGCTATCCAAGTTCTGCTAAAGAGTACCTTGATAATTTCAAGAATTATTTGACTAAGGATATCAAATCCTACAGAGAAAGAATAAATAAAAAGAATGTTAGTTCTCAAACTCAAATGGCCTAGCTAGTCCTCGTCAATCGCTACAATCTACAAGGGCTAGTGCACGCGTGCCGCGTGTTCAGGTGCAAAACATGAGGAGAAATTGTAGTTTTTTTAATTTTAGCGAATACCACACGCCACAGGCGATGCGGTAGCAGCGAAGATGGTAGCGAGTTTGGCGTGGACAAGCGGGGGATATGAAATAGTACTCTGATCAAACTCTTCGATTTATATTTGTTGATTAAAAGCCCAGCTAGTCCGCGTAAATCGCTAACATCTACTAGGGCTACCCTAGCTAGTCCGCGTCAATCGCTACAATCTACTAGGGCTACCGCACGCGTTTCGCGTGTGGTTTCGCTAAGATAACTGTCAGTATTTTGGTAAGCTCATTTTATAATTTATATTTGATTGAAGCAAATCCACACGCGAAACGCGTGCGGTGGCAGCGAAAATGTAAACGAGTTTGACCCATCTAGCGCTGGTCTGTTCGAAAATCGGTAACTGGCGCATGGTCTCTGACCTGTGCCTATGCGTTACTAAGGTTTAAATAAACATCCGTTTAGAAAAATTAAATAACTTTTAGGCAGAGGTCAGAGACCATGCGCCAGAGCGAAGATGTTAGCGAGTCCTAGCAAAACCACAACTAGCCTATGAATATCGGGGAGTCTAGTAAATGGCTACCCACTACCTACAATACGAAAATTGGGGTGCTAAATCATGAATCCTTTCAGGGCTTTATGGTTACTAAATAAAGCATTAAGATAATCATGTTATTGATAGCATTGTGAATGCTGACAGGTCTTGGAGACCTGTCAGTATTGCTATTTGAGGTGCTGTGGTATGTTATTATGGTATGGTGAACAACCATCATAAGGTTGTAGTCCAATAGCAACTTGCGGTGTGCCCCAGCTAGTCCGCGTAAATCGCTAACATCTACTAGGGCTACCGCACGTGTTTCACGTGTGGATTCGCTAAGATAGCTGCCAGCATTTTGGTGTCATCTTTTTAACGTTGATATTTAATTGTAGCAAATCCACACGTGAGGACACGTGCGGTAGCAGCGAAGATGTTAGCGAATTTGACCCATCTAGCCCATGAATATCGGGGAATCTAGTAAATGGCTACCCATTACATACACTACGAAAATTGGGGCGCTAGCTCATGAATCCTTTCATGGGCTTTATAGTTACTAAATAAAGCATTGGAAAAATCATGTAATTATTTGCGTTGTAAAACCAGCTCGGCGACTTCTTCGCGGCTGTTCGTGGATGTTAAGCGAAGCGCATCCCGAACTGCCAATAAAAGGGATTTTTAATCCCGTTGTCTCCACCCCAACTAGCCCATGAATATCGGGAAATCTAGTATATGGCAACCCATTACATACACTAAAAAATTGGGATGCTAGCTCATGAATCCTTTCATGGGCTTTATAGTTACTGAATAAAACATTGGGATAATCATATTATAGTTGGAGTTGTAAAATCTGACAGGTCTCAAAGACCTGTCAGATTTGCGAGTTCGGGTGCTGCGGTAAATTATTGTGGTATGGTCAAAAATCCTCAGAGTGTTGTTGACCATTAGTTGCTTGCGGCAGTTGTACAGTAAAATAAGAGTATTTTATCCATCCTAAAGTAAATAAATAATGCTCACTCCTCATCAAAAAACCAATTCTCTAAAGAGAAGCACTAAACTACTAAAGAGAAAGACTCACAGACACAAGAGTAACGCTAATTGACTAAAGAGTAAGACTTATGGACACAAGAGTAGCACTAATTGACTAAAGAGTAAGACTCACAGACACAAGAGTAACACTAATTGACTAAAGAGTACGACTCATAGGCACAAGAGTAACACTAATTGACTAAAGAGTAATACTC
>CANCVE010000075.1 GCA_947381435.1 Chitinophagaceae bacterium | reverse complement strand
TACTAGCAGCGTTTAATCAGTTAGTGACTCGTCTTATAAAAAACTATATCATCCATGCATCAATTGAGAATTTTTTTTACCGATTTATTCTTAATTATTCAGAGTTAACATTTTCTAATTTATCTTTTACATGAAATTTGTAAAAGGATCAGAAACAATAAAAAAGTTAGATATGAAAAGGATTCAATTAATAAAAACAATAGTTACTACCATCCTCACCTCTTTTGTGGTATTGGCATCTGTAAACGCACAACGTAGAGGCGGCATATCAGTTGGCAGCAATACAGGAACGCCAAGTAATAATTCAGGTTCAGTACCTCGCCCATCTGCTCCCCCTAGTAACAACACATTTTCGCACACTCCAATTACAACACCCACAGTAACCCCAAATAGGGCAAACAATACAGTTACCAGTGTTAATACTCCACGCCCCAATAGCCCAGTTTACAATAGTCCGAGAGGAAACAACTCGGTAAGCGGCAATAACAACTTCCAAAGACCACCTGCAAATAATAGCAATTGGGGCGTTGGTACTGTGCAACAAAATCATGGCAACAACAACAACAACAATGGAAGTAATAGTTATAACAGCAATAAGTATTATGGTGGTGGCTATAACAGAGGTTATAATGGCTATGGTTATGGCTACAGAGGCTACAGCTTAGACGTGTTTAGTCCTTATGCGGTTTACCCCTTTTACCCTACCCTTGGCTTGCGTCTTGGTTGGTTGCCTTTTGGATATTATAGCTTCTACTACGATGGTTTTCCTTATTATTATTACAACAGCGTCTTCTATAAAAGAACGGATGATAATTATTACGAAATTGTAACGCCTCCTTTAGGTGCTAGGGTTACGTCTATCCCTAATAATTCAAAAACGATGGTGGTAAATGGCAACAAATACTATGAAAGTAATGGCACCTATTATCAGGAAGAATTAGATAGCAATAGCAATGTGGTGTATCATGTAGTAGGAACAAATGGTGAGCTTAACCAACCAAAAATACCGCAAGTAGTTTATGAACCACAAGTGGGTGACATTGTGCCACAGTTGCCCAGCAATTGCAGTAATATATTTCTTAATGGGCAAAAATATTATGAATCTCCCGACAACGTTTACTACCAAGAGGTTATGGATGGCGATAGAATAGCTTACAAGATTGTAGGCAAATAATTGGTACGACATTTAACCACAAAGGATACAAGGGAATTTAACCACAAGTAACACAAGGAAATCTAACCACAAGGAACACAAAGGTTTAACACAAGGAACACAAAGAGCCTTAATTAAAATCCCTAGTGTTCTTTGTTGTAAACTTAGTGTCCTTTGTGGTAAAATTACCTACACTAACTAGACGCCTCTTTTTCAGGAAGTATACTCTCTTCACGCCAATTTGTACCTTACTTTTACCCTTTTTATAGATGGCATTAATATTGGCATATCCCGCAGCCAACGTTTTTTGTATTTATCAAAAGACTAAAATGACATTTTGACTAATTATTGAACAATCTATTATGACAAAGAGCAAGATACTCTTTCAGGGAGACGATGAATCTGATTTTATGCCAATCATACCGATAAACGAGAATGAGAGTGAGCAAGATAAAAACATGGTTATCCCAGAAGAAATTCCCATTTTACCCTTAAGAAACACCGTACTATTTCCAGGCGTAGTATTACCCATTACAGTAGGAAGAGATAAAAGCATTAAGGCGGTTCAAGAAGCCTACAAGACAGATAAACTAATTGGGGTAATATCGCAGAAAGACACAAGTGTAGAGAACCCCGAAGCCATTGACTTATGTAGGGTTGGTACGATAGCTAAGATCATCAAATTGATTAAAATGCCCGATGGAGGCACTACCATCATTATTCAAGGTAAAAAGAGATTTGAATTATTGGAGATGACAAGCTCTGAGCCTTTTTTTAAGGCAAGAGTAGCCGTTTTAGAAGAGGAGGCAAACCCAATAAATGATACATTTGATGCCTTTATGAGTAGCATCCGAGATTTGGCTACTCAGATAATACAGATTTCTCCAAACCTACCTACAGAGGCATCCATCATATTGAAGAATATCGAGAACCCTTCCTTCTTAATAAACTTTGTTAGTAGTAATCAGAATGTAGAACTTGCTGAAAAACAAGAACTATTAGAGATTAACGACATCAATGCAAGAGCGGAAAAGCTAATTCACTTATTGCAACGCGAACTACAATTTGCCGAGCTTAAAGATAAGGTAACCAATAGGGCAAGGATTGAAATTGATAAACAACAAAGAGACTACTTTCTTCAACAACAACTTAAGAGTATCAAGGATGAACTTGGCGGCGATACAAATGAGCGAGAAATAGCAGAGATGAAGAAGAAGGCCGAAGCCAAGAAATGGCCTGAAGCTGCTAAGAACTTATTCAAGACAGGTGTGCAGAAACTAGAAAGAATGCACCCTAGCACGCCAGACTATTCGGTGGTGTACAATCACCTCGACTTATTGCTCGATTTACCTTGGGATGAATATACTGCCGATAATTATGATCTTACTAATGCCAAAAAAGTATTGGATAGCGATCATTATGGCATGCAAAAAATAAAGAACAGGATACTGGAATACCTTGCCGTATTGAAGTTGAAGGGAGATATGAAGAGCCCGATACTTTGTTTTGTAGGCCCTCCCGGTATTGGTAAAACATCTTTAGGAAAAAGCATTGCACACGCAGTTGGCAGAAAATATATTAGGGTAAGTCTTGGTGGTCTGCATGATGAAAGCGAAATACGTGGACATAGAAAGACTTATATTGGTGCAATGCCGGGAAGGATATTGCAAAATATTCGTAAAACGAAGACGTCTAATCCAGTAATGATTTTGGATGAGATAGACAAACTAGGTAATGACCATAGAGGCGATCCTTCGTCCGCATTATTGGAAGTACTAGACCCTGAACAGAATAATTCGTTCTACGATAATTACCTAGAATTAGAATACGATTTAAGTAAGGTACTCTTTATTGCGACAGCTAATAATATCCAAAACATTCAACCTGCATTAAGAGACCGACTAGAGATAATAGACCTTAGTGGGTATGCCGTAGAAGAAAAGGTGGAGATAGCCAAGCGACATTTATTGCCTAAACAAAAGTCTGCTCATGGTTTGGATAAGGTAAAACTTAAATTATCTGACAAAGTATTAGAGAAGATAATAGAAAGTTATACAAGAGAAAGTGGTGTAAGAGAATTGGATAGGCAGCTAGCCAGCATTATGCGTTACCATGCCAAGGAAGTGGTGATGAATAATGAGATTAACGCTACTGTTACCGCCAGCGAAATAGAAAAGATATTGGGTTCTGCACGCTACAGCAATGATATTTACAAAACGGTAAACATGCCAGGGGTTACTGTTGGTTTGGCTTGGACGTATGTAGGTGGAGATATATTGTTTATAGAAACAGTATTGAGCGAAGGCAAAGGAGAACTAAAGCTTACTGGAAATCTCGGTAATGTGATGAAAGAAAGTGCTTCTACAGCACTAACCTATTTACAAGCCAATGCAAATAAATGGGGTATTAATCCTGAAGTTTTCTCTAAGAAAAACATTCATGTGCATGTTCCTGAAGGCGCCACTCCGAAAGATGGTCCTAGTGCGGGTATTACCATGCTTACTTCGCTTACATCGGCCTTTACAGGTAGAAAAGTAAAACCATTCTTGGCAATGACAGGCGAGATAACCTTACGTGGACAAGTGCTACCGGTAGGAGGAATTAAAGAAAAAGTATTGGCAGCAAAACGTGCAGGCTTAAAGGAGATTATCATGTGCTGGCAAAATGAAAAAGATGTACAAGAAATAGATAGTACTTTTATTAGCGGCGTTAAGTTTCATTATGTGAAGCAAATGCAGGAAGTATTAGATATTGCTTTGACATAAAATAATGTTACGATTAATTAAAAAATAGTCAGTCACATAAAAAAGCCCTTGAAGTATTTGCTTCAAGGGCTTTTTTATTATTAGCGTGCCAAATAATTTCAGCAAAAAAGGTATTAAAAAATATTTGGGACTAATAATGGGTGTGTTATTGAATGTGAAAAGTCACTTTAAATAAATCGTATCGGACTTATTGTCAACGAAAACACGCTCCGGATAAAATTTGAGTGAGTTTTCGGATGCGAAAAGTCACTCAAAATAATTTTGGGGGTGAGTTATTGGATGCGAAAAGTACTCCAAATAACTCCTGCGTTTGTTATTAAGCTTAAAAAGCTACTTGAAATATATTAAATGGGTTGCTTTTAGGCTTTACTCAAGTATCATACATATTCAATACAATTATTTCGCTATCGGAAACTTTATAGTGCAGGTTGTTGTGTTTATTTATCAGTATTCCTTTTATGTTTTTCACTTTGGAGGAAGTGATGTCCATAAAAATCCTTACGGAAGTTGAAACTATTGAATAAAATTCCCATACTTACCTTTTATGTAATCCTGAATTGATTATATTTGAAATTCACTCATTCATTATTAATGCTTATTCAACAGAAACAAGGAAATATTACAACTTCACCCTCCAAAAAAAATATAGATTGGCTCTCTTTGGAATGGTTCGAGGCGAATAAGCGGATATTGAGTAAAAGAACAGAAGCGGGCAAGGATATTTCCTTACGATTCCTGAACGAGAACCCTAATCTTACACAAGGTGATATTCTTTTTGAAGATGAAAGCTCTATTATTGTGGTGGCAATTCAGCCCTGCGATTGTATTGTGGTGAAGCCGACTAATATGTTCGAGATGGCTTCTGTCTGTTATGAAATAGGCAACAAACATTTGCCATTATTCTTTGAAGATGATGCGGTATTGGTTCCTTTTGAGCTACCATTATTCAAATTGCTCTCTGCACAAGGATATTTGGTTATCAATGAGAAAAGAAAATTATTGCAACCCCTAAAAACAACTGTTGCTCCACATGCAGGCGGCAGTGAAACCCTATTTTCTAAGATAATGAAACTGACAAATTAATGAATAATGCGCTTTTAGGGTTATTGCAATTGTCGGATCCTACCTTACCGATAGGAGGGTTTTCTCATTCGGCGGGATTGGAAACGTATGTGCAACAAAACATTGTAAAAGATGCCGCTACTGCAAAGGAGTTTGTTACAGAAATGCTGGCACAGAACCTACAATATACTGATGCTGCTTTTGTTTCTTTGGCTTATGATGCGGCACAAGCAAACAACTTTGAATTGCTTTTAGCACTGGATAATGAATGTAGCGCAGTAAAACTACCCATGGAAATGAGGCAAGCGAGCCAGAAGTTAGGACTAAGATTGATGAAGATATTTACACCATTGTGTAAACATGAATTGGCAGATAGGTATATGGCTGCCATAAAAACACAAGAGGTAAATGGGCATTATTGCATAGCTTTTGGATTGTATTCGCTTGCTTTTGGGGTTGATAAGAAAGAGGCATTGACGGGCTTTTATTTTAATGCGGCGGTTGGTTTTGTAACGAATTGTGTTAAGCTAATTCCACTTGGTCAGCAGGATGGGCAACAAATATTGTTTTCATTGCACCCATTGATAACAGAACTGGTAGAGAAAACAATGCAGCCAGATAAAGACTTGATAGGCTTATGCTGTACAGGATTTGACATTAGAAGTATGCAGCATGAACAGCTATATTCGAGGCTGTATATGTCTTAGTAGTTGTTAGTTGTTAGTTATTAGTCGGGAGTCGTTAAATCATTTTTTTTATTCAAATCATTTAATCATAATTAATCGATGGCTGATAGAAAGTATATAAAGATTGGGGTTGCAGGCCCGGTTGGTTCTGGAAAGACTGCGCTGATAGAAAGGCTAAGTAGAAGATTGGCAGGAGAGTATAGTATAGGGGTGATAACCAATGATATTTATACCAAGGAAGATGCGGAGTTTTTAACACAGAATAGCTTACTTCCTGCTGATAGAATTATTGGTGTAGAAACAGGGGGTTGTCCGCATACGGCAATACGAGAAGATGCAAGCATGAATCTAGAAGCTGTTGAGGAAATGGCCAATCGTTTTGCCGATATTGAAATTATCTTCATTGAGAGTGGAGGTGATAATCTGTCGGCAACATTCAGTCCCGATTTGGCAGACCTTACCATATTTGTAATTGATGTAGCAGAGGGAGATAAAATTCCTCGCAAAGGTGGTCCAGGTATTACACGTAGTGACTTGTTGGTGATAAATAAGATTGATTTAGCACCTTATGTTCATGCAGATTTGGGCGTAATGGAACGTGATGCACGAAAGATGCGTAAGGGCAGTCCATTCATCTTTACAAACCTGATGAGCTTGCAAGGATTGGAAGACGTAATTGGCTGGATAAAGAAATATGCCTTGTTGGAAGGAGTGGAAGAACCGATATTGTGGCGATAACCAAAATTCATTAACTTTATAAAAATTATTTTATGGGAACAGTGCAAGCACCTTTCAGTAATATACAGATGGAACTGTTGCAACTTTATAAAAGTGATGTGCCAGAGGAGGATTTAGTTGCAGTAAAGAGTATGATAGCAACATATTTTGCACAAAAGGCAATAGCCTTGGCGGATGATATTTGGGATAAAGAAGGTTGGGACGGGAATAAGGTAAATCAGTTGGTAGCTACTAAAATGAGGACTGCATACAACAAACGAACATTGTGAGAATAGTATTAGACACCAATATTTTAATTGTAAGTGTTTCTTCAAAATCCCCTCATCATTGGATATTCCAATCGATACTTAGTGGGAAATTTCTACTTTGTGTTACCTACGACATCTTGATGGAATATCAGGAAAAGATTGAAGAACACATGGGTACTGTCTTTGCTAAACTAGTAATGACTGTTCTATTAAATTCACCTTTTGTAATTGAATCTAAGCGTTATTTTGCTTTTAATCTTATTCCAAACGATGCCGATGACAATAAATTTTGTGATTGTGCCATTGCAAGTAACGCTTACTGTATTGTTACAGAAGACAAAGACTTTAATGTATTAAAGACAATTACTTTCCCTCAATTGAATGTATTAAATCTGCAGGAATTAAAAACTCTAGTAGGTTAAACTAAAAATAATATTCTTGATAGCACAATTGCATATAACCACCGCCCTTCGTGATGGTATTACTTATTTTAAGGAAAGTTATTTTACGCCCCCCTTCAAGGTTGCCAATATAACGGAAGATAAAAAGGCAAACAAGCTTGATTTAATGCTAATTTGTTCCTCGCCAGGAATATTGGATGAGGATATTTATGAAATGAAAATAGAGCTGGCAGAAGAATGTTTTCTGCAATTACATACGCAATCTTATCAGCGTTTATTTACCATGAAGAAGGGGGCATCGCAAAGCATGAATGTCTATTTGCAGCCCAATGCATCATTTATTTATCTTCCACATCCTTCGGTTCCGCATGAAGATTCTATTTTCACAGCTAACAATAAGATATATCTAAGTGATGGTTGCACCTTGATTCGGGGAGAAGTATTAACCTGTGGTAGAAAGCTAAATGGGGAGGTCTTTAAGTTCTCTAAATACCATAATATCACAGAAATATATTTGAATGATAAATTGATAATAAAAGAAAACCTATTGATGCTGCCTGCAATTATAAACGTTAAAGCTATTGGTCAATTGGAGGGCTTTACACATCAGGCTACCTTAATTTATCTAAACGAAACTGTTGATGCAAAGAAGTTAAACAAGACAATCAGCAACTATCTTTCTTTGCAAGAGGGAATTGTTTTTGGCATTTCCTCTCCACAAAAGAATGGATTAATCATACGGCTGCTTGGGCAAAAGGGTGAACAACTTCACAATTGCCTAAAAGCGATTACAGCATTATTACCAATTATTAAACCTTAGTATGCAATCTGAGATGGAAATATTGCTAGCAGCTGCATTAACCGTTGGATGTTTGCACACTGCTGCTGGCCCCGATCATTATTTACCTTTCATTGCCCTGTCAAGATCTCGTGGATGGAGCTTTGCCAAAACATTACTCTGGACAATCATTTGCGGTTGTGGTCATGTGTGGAGTTCTGTATTGCTCGGTTTGGGCGGTGCCGCATTAGGCTGGTCATTAACTAAAGTGAAAGGATTAGAAAACGTTCGGGGTGGCATTGCAGGTTGGGCATTGCTTGGTTTTGGCATTATCTATGGTATTTGGGGATTGTTTCGAGCCTACAAAAACAGACCACATAAACATTTTGATATGTATGAGGATGGTAACATCTATGTTTACGAACATGAACATGGTACAGCGGTAAGGCAACAAGAGAGACACAAAGTAACTCCTTGGGTGATGTTTATCATCTTTGTTTTAGGTCCATGCGAACCCATGATACCCCTTCTTTTTTATCCAGCAGCTAAGAGTTCTTGGTACGGAATGATTTTGTTGATAATAGTTTATACACTAGTAACACTTAGTACTATGATTGTCATGGTGATACTAGGTTATTTCGGATTGGCATTCATTAAAACTGAAATACTAGAACGATACGCCCATGCATTGGGCGGACTAACCCTTTTTATCTGCGGAACGGGAATGGTGTTTTTGGGGTGGTAATCAAACTTTTACTGGCACTCCCTATCTTTACCGTGTTATTTTGCTTGAGTATTTGTTGAGCATAAGGTTATTTCTTGCTAGTTTTTGACTAAGCAATTTATTTTAATACTAAGTTTTGAAGCATCACAACCCTTATTTTTTAAAGCATTTCTTCTCCATTCAATTCCTGTTTTTGAGTTCCATTAGCTTTTCACAATTGAAGTTTTCAGATAGTATTTGGAATGACTTTAACAACTGCAAAATTGATACTTCAAAGATTGATAAAATTATTTTTGCTTCAGACTATCTTAGAGACTCAAAACCTGATGCTGCAATAGAGTACGGAAAGGCTGCTTTAGCAATTGCCCAAAGAATTAAAGATAGTAAGAGGGAAGGTCTTTTAATGGATTTAATCGGACAGGGTTATGATCAAAAGGGTGATATTGCTAATGCCATAGCCTATTTTAATGGTAGCTTTAGGATTGCAAATGAGCGGCACGATATAAATGCAATTGCTGGTATAAAACTCAATTTAGGAGCATGTTATACGGATGTTGGTAATTTTAAACTAGGAGTAAGTGCCTATAAAAGCGCTGTAGATTATTACGCTCAAATAAATGATAAGAAACTTCTTTGCCGTAGTGAAGTATTTCTTTCAGATGCCTTATATAAGTCCAATAATCCTGATAGTTCACTCTTTTATTTAGAAAAAGCAAAACCGCTAAGCATTGAACTTTCGGGGTATTTGTTACATTATATTTATACAAATTTTGCTGAATGTTACTTTTTAAAAGGCAATTATAAGCTTGCTAGAGAAAATGTTACGCTAGCAATGGGGCTTTCTGAAAAATTAAATGATTTATATGCACTATCGGCAGATTATTTAGTTTTAGCCAAGGTATACCTTGCACAAAATGATTACAAGAATGCAGAATTATATGTAAAGAAAGGTTATGAAATTGCCATTGAAACTCAAATACGAGAAAACTTAATAGACTCCTATAAAATATTCAGTAGTGTTTATGAGAAACAAGGAAAGTATCAAGAAGCGTTGAAGTACAAAAGTCTGTTTATTATTACTAAAGACAGTTTGGAGTCTGCTTTAAATGATTACATACTACAAGACTACGAAAATGAAAAAAGAGATGAGACCTTTGCAATGATGAAAGCAGATGAACTTAGCAAGAACGCTGAATTGCGACGTCAGAAGTATATTATTGTGTTTTTCGTTTTCGCATTAATTATGTTCATTGGGATTACAATTTATATCTTTTATTCAAGAATTACACTGAAAAAAGCCAATATTGAAATTGAACTTATAAACAGAGAACTTAATAATAAGCAAAAAGAAATCATAGCTCAAAATGAAATTTTAATTCGTAGTAATGAACAAATAAGTCTGCAATCCGAAGATATAAAGAAGTTGAGCAATTTAAAAGATCGTTTGTTTTCTATTATTTCACATGATTTACGTTCGCCATTAAATAGTTTACAAACTGTGTTAAGTTTATTTTTGGATGGAAATTTATCTCAAGACAAATTTCAAACTATCGTACCAAATCTTGTAAAAGGAGTTAGTACAACCTCTGATTTAGTAGAGAATCTTTTGCATTGGTCAAAATCTCAACTTACCGGTGCAACTATTGTAAGCATTCAATTTGATATTAATTTAATTGCACAAAGGCAAATTATTCTTTTTGAAAAACAAGCAAGTGATAAGCAAATTGAACTAATCAACGAGATTCGGGCTTCAACTTTGGTTTTTGCAGATATTGATATGATTGATTTGGTATTACGAAATTTGGTGGCCAATGCAATAAAATTCTGCCTTCCTAATCGGAAAATAACAATTTCTGCTTCGCAAACAGAAGAATATGTTACGGTAAACGTTAATGATGAAGGAATTGGTATCTCAACAGAGAACATCCAAAAAGTATTTCAGGACAAAGAAAGATTTTCTACCAGAGGCACCGCCAATGAAGCAGGTACAGGTTTAGGACTATTACTTTGTAAGGATTTTATTGAAAAGAATAATGGTACAATCGGTGTAGAAAGTAAACTAAGTGTAGGAACAAGATTTTGGTTTACGCTGCCGATAGGAGAGGTTTAACCTAATAGTATTTAACATTTTGATATTAATTAAAAGTCAACTGTTTACAAAAAGTAATTGATTTCAATTTAATGTTGTCCATCAATAAGTTTTGCTATCATAAATGCGGCAGCAGCAGCAGCAGCCCCAATAAACATTACTTTAAAGCCTCCATTTAATGGGTTCACGCCGGTTATCTTACTTTTAAAGTATCCAAAAATAAATAAACAAACCAATGTTACAATTACTGAAACCTTTAATGCGCTGTAAGCATCTGTTATAAAAAAGTAAGGGCTTAATGGAACAAATCCTCCTATAATATAAGAAACACCAATGTTGAAAGCGCTTTTCCTTGCTCTTTCAGGCTCTGGTGGTTCAAGTCCTAACTCATGTTTCATCATAAAGTCCACCCATCTATCTTTATCTTTTGTTATTTCTAATACTGCCTGATCTTGTAGTTGCCTACTAAAGCCCCAATCTTTAAATATAATCCTTATTTCTTCTTCTTCAATTTCAGTTTTAGTTTCAATTTCCTCATATTCTCTTGCAAGTTCACTGTTGTAATGGTCTTGTTCTGTTTTTCCAGCCAAATAACCACCCAATCCCATTGCAATCGATCCGGCAGCTATTTCTGCAATACCTGCAATGGTTATAAGGCTAGTATTACTCACTGCTCCACTAAGCCCTGCTGCTAATGCAAAAGGAACTGTAAGTCCATCACTCATTCCGATAACTATATCTGTGAGTAAATCTGAACTTTTTAAGTGACTTTCGTTGTGATGAGAATGTGAATCATGCATGTGGCAAAGATATATTGTGAACCGAATCTGAATAATATATGTTGGGGGGCATTATGAATATTAATTGCTTAACAATCTAGTGTAAACCAACATATTTCAGAAAGTTTTCACTTTAGTTCAGAACTAAGTCCATTATTTCAGAAAGTTTTCACTTTAGTTCAGTACTAAGTCCAATGTTTCAGAAAGTTTTCACTTTAGTTCAGTACTAAGTCGATTATTTCAGAAAGTTTTCACTTTAGTTCAGAACTAAGTCCAATATTTCAGAAAGTTTTCACTTTAGTTCAGTACTAAGTCGATTATTTCAGAAAGTTTTCACTTTAGTTCAATACTAAGTCCAATATTTCAGAAAGTTTTCACTTTAGTTCAGTACTAAGTCGATTATTTCAGAAACAGCCTTATCCTAAAAGAAATGATAAGAAAACGATACGTTACTTACATATAAGCAACTAGAATTTATTTAAGATTCTAGCTCTTTAGATTTATTATTTCCCCTTAGATTTGTATATGTGGAGGTTTCAAAATGCAACACAATTGACTTGAACTGCTGATAGCGAAGAAGCTAAGAAAAAAGTGAAAGTTTGAAACAGGTTAAAGCCTTCATAAATGAAAGTGTTAGTAATATTTTTTTCACAACCTAAAACAATAAAATGGGAGCAGGTGCTTTTGCCATAAGAACAAATGTCAAGTTAAAGAGTTGTTCTGATATTATTAAACATCTTGTAAATGGACAAGTGGTAGAATTAAAGTCTTCTGAATTGTTTTCTCAAGATATAAGTAAAAGATTTGACACTAGATATGACAATTGTTTTACTATTTATAAAACTGAAGACTATATTTTTTTTGAAAATTCAAATTATACTTCTAAGTTTTTTGATCCAATAGACAATGCATTCATTAAACAGGTTTTTCTTGAGTTTAATAAACCCAGTCAAATATTTGCATTTGAAAATTATGCTAGTGGTGACACATATGGATATAGCATATTAAATTCGGGAAAAATAGTAAGGACTTACAGGTATTCAAATGGCGTGGTAAAACATTTTGGAGAGCCGCTTAATATTGAAAAGAAATGGTTAGAATTAAAAATTAGTGACTTAGTTGACGAAGATGGAGAGAAATACAAAGGGTTTATAAATCCCGATGACAAAAGAATATATCACATTGATTCATTACCCAATTTTCTATTTAATGAAGTGATGTTACATGAGATAGGTTTTTTAACAGAGGACATCTCAAGTAAGTCGATTGAAACAAGATATTTTAGAATCTAATAGAATCTCATCTTTCTGCCCTAGTTGTGTTCCCCGCTCGCCATTGTTGGTGTTCTTCCCAAATAATATAAAATGAGTAGCGAATACAAATTCAATCAATTGTAGTTGGTGAAGAACAACCAACTACGGCGAATGGATTATATAGAAAGTAAAGTAAGTTACTATTTATATAATTATGTATAACAATGACTTCGGTGCTTAAAGTGTTCTCATCGTGTGTTTTAAAAAAGCGCGTAATGCTAATAACTTGATTGCACTCTATTTCTTTCAACTAAATCATTTAATCCATTCATCTATCTTCGCCACGTGTTACCACCATTACTTATTGAGTCTTTACAAGGTATTAAAGGGTTTGATAAAACCGCTTTTGAGGCCGTGCATCAATCTGCACTTCAGCTTACTTCTATTCGTATAAACCCTGCAAAAAAGGTAGAAAGAGCTACGGATAATCCCGTTCCTTGGTGCAATGGTGGCTATTATCTTTCAGAAAGACCCTCATTTACCCTCGATCCATTGTTTCATGCCGGTGGTTATTATGTGCAGGAAGCTAGTAGTATGTTTTTGTGGGAAGTGCTAAAACAAACTATTGGACAAAATACGTCAGGACTAAAAGTATTGGATCTATGTGCTGCCCCTGGTGGTAAGAGTACGCTATTGGCTAGTTATTTTACCAATGGATTGGTGGTGAGTAATGAGGTGATAAAGGCAAGGGCTAGTATTTTGGTAGAAAATATTACCAAATGGGGTAGTGATAATGTGGTGGTTACTAATAATGATCCATCACATTTTAGTGTACTAACTAATTTTTTTGATGTAATAGTTATTGATGCGCCTTGTAGTGGAAGTGGTTTGTTTAGAAAGGATAAAGATGCAATAGGAGAGTGGAGCGAAAACAATGTGAAGCTTTGTAGCCAGCGGCAGGAAAGGATTGTGGTCGATATATTACCTTGCCTAAAACAAGGCGGAACATTGATATATAGTACCTGTAGCTATAGTAAACAGGAAGATGAAGAGGTGCTTGATAAGATAAAAGAAAGTAATTATTTAGAGAGTGTAGCGCTAAATATACCCGATAATTGGGGAATAATCACTACACAATCGGACAAAACAGCATCGTATGGATACCGTTTTTATCCATACCTAACTAAGGGAGAAGGATTCTTTATAGCAGCCTTTACTAAAACAGACGGAGGATTGGATGGTTACTATCAAGAGCAAAAGTTGGTAGCTGTTAGTAAATCGGAAGCGGCTACTATGCAATCTTTTATTCCTTTGGCGGATACTTATACTTTATTTAAACAAGGGGATGCCATAAAAACTATTTCTACTGATTGGTTTTCTGCCTTACAATTATTGGCTAAACAATTGTACATAAAAAAAGCAGGTATTGAATTAGGGACTATTAAAGGAAAAGATGTTATTCCACACCACGAATTGGCAATGAGTCATCTGCCATTAAATGGATTTAATACACTCGAGCTAGAAGAACAGAAGGCTTTGCAATACCTGCGAAGGCAAGACATATTTGAAGAGTCAAACTTGGGATGGAACTTGGTAAAACATTGTGGATTGCCATTGGGATGGGCAAAAGTTTTACCCAATCGAATGAATAATTACTATCCGCAAGCTTGGAGAATCTTAAAAGATTAATTTTACGATTCAAACAGACTAATCAGATGATTAAATTATATATAAAAAAGGTACAGTTGATGTTGCTGTGTTTCCTTTGTTTTACGTATTGTGCGATAGCGCAAAGCGAAAGCTATTTTCTTTATAAGATAAAGCCAGGAGAAACCGTAGAGAAGATTGCCAGAAAGAATAATACCACAGTAGCTAAAATAGAGCGGTTGAATAACATTACGCCCAAGACGGTATTGCATGTTGGTAAGAGTTTGAAAATACCGATGCCTGAATCTGTAGCAAAGAATAATTTTTCGGCAGATAACTCACCTAAAAATATAAAGCCCATAACAACTTCACAACCAATTACGGAGCCTGAACCTGTAGCTACGAATCCAAATATGCATGTAATTAAGGAGGGCGAGACTTTATCTACAATTGCTAAAGCCAATAATACCACTGTAGGCAATATCATGCGCTTGAATGGTATGCATGGAAAAAGTGTATTGAAAGTAGGTGAAAGTATTAAGCTGCCTGGTGCAGAAACCAAGCCAACGGAAACGGTTAAAGTAACACCCACAGCAGTAACTCCTATTACTACTATGCCAGCTAAACAGGCAGCAACGCCGCCTGCATCATCAGTTACAAAGCCTACTATTACAAAACCTGAGAATAGCATTTCTGGAACACATGTTATTACAGAGGGAGAGACACTATCTACCATTGCGCAAGCTAATAAAACAACAGTAGGCGATATCATGCGTTTAAATGGCATGAATAGTACGAGTGTATTAAAGGTTGGAGAAGCTATAAAAATACCAAATGGTATAGTGAATCAGCCAATTGTAAATACTCCAATAATAGACGAAACCCTTGGGATACCTACTAAACCTACTTCAGTTACAAAGCCAACCAATATTACCCCTCAACCAACTACTTCACCTTCACAAAGTGTAGTGCAAGTGGTGTCTCCAACAAAGTATACCGTTGCAAAAGGAGATAATTTATATAGAATTAGTAAGACTTTTAAAGCAACTGAAGCCCAATTGATGCAATGGAACGGGATGAAGAATGATATGGTGAAACCTGGGCAGGTATTGATAGTAGGCCAAGAAGTAAGTAGCCAACCTACTCCAATATTATCAAAAGATACAGTCGTTGCAATTAAACCAGTGCCATCAATACCTAAGAAAAAGGTTGTTCCACACTTTGCGACTAGAGATACAACTCATGTAGCAAGTGCAAAAGATTCTACCAACGTTAGCAAACGAGATTCTACTTATGTTGCAAAATCATTGTCTATTTCTGAATTAAAAGACTCAACTGCGGCTAAAGTTCCAGAGCCTAAAGAGAACAACACCATTAACCTAGATCCTCAACCGATACCTAAGTATGCAAAGTATACGGCAGAAGAAGGTTTTTATGCTGGCTATTTTAATAGGAAAAACATATCTAAAAATACTTCTTCAGGAGATGCGGCTGCTTTTAAATCGAACAGTGGTTGGAGTGATAAGAAGTATTATTTATTGATAAACGACATCAACCAAGGAACAATTGTTAGGATAACTTATAATGATAAAAGCATCTGTGCAAAGGTGATGGGGCCACTGCCTAATATAAAAGAGGATATGGGATTATTATTAAGGATTAATACCGCTGCTGCGGATGCATTGGGCGTACAGGAAGCTAAATTCTTTGTTACGGTTAATTACTAATAAAAAAAAACAGTTTAATGATGAATAGGTTTTTGCTCATCATTAAACTGTTTTTTATTCTCTGTATAGTAGTTTTAAAACTTGTTTTTCCACATCATGCTTTCAATGGGCTTATTAGGTTGCCCACTGTACTTAGCATTTTTCTTTTGGTTATATTTTTCTTCTATTTGTCCTTCCACAGGAAAATAAATTAATTGTCCAATAGGCATTCCAGCATAGACACGAACGGGTTGTTTACAAGATATTTCTAGTGTCCAGTTACCGCAAAAGCCTACATCACCTTTACCAGCTGTAGCGTGAATATCAATGCCTAAGCGACCTGTACTCGATTTGCCTTCTAAAAAAGGAACGTGTGCATGTGTTTCGGTATATTCTTCTGTTACGCCCAAATAGAAAGCCGATGGCTGCAGAACAAAACCTTCCTCTGGTATCTCGAAATAAGTAATGGTATTGTGTTTCTTTGCGTCTAGTTCGGTTGTATCATAAGTGGCCAACCATTTTCCTAGATGCACATCATAGCTATTGCTTCCTAAACAATCACGTAAGTATGGTTCTATTTTAATAGATCCAATAGCCATTTCTTCCAATATTCGTGTGTCCGATAAAATCATATTTTGCTTTGTAAGATTACTTTAAAACAATTGAACTAGATTACAACCAAGTAAACTTGAAATCTAATTCCATGTCTGGGTGCAAACTTCTCTCTACAGGACAAGTACGTGCAGTTCTTTCTAATAGTTCACGTAGATGCTCGTCATCAGTAATGCCGTCAGGAAATGTTACGTAAGCCTTAATACCACCTATACGTCGAGGCTCTAGTTTCATTATTTTAGTGATTTCAACACTTGTACCTGTCAGGTCTATACTTAATGTTTGCGCTTTAATCCCCATTGTTGTTAGCATACAGCTTCCCAAAGCGGTAGCCACCATATCGGTTGGGCTAAACCTTTCGCCTTTTCCGTGGTTATCTACTGGGGCATCATTTTCTATGATTGAGCCACTTTGCACATGTTGCATTTCAGTTCTTAACGCTCCTTTATAAATTACAGTTGATGTCATTGTACTATTTTTACATAAATTTACAAACAAATATATGACTGTGAAGCATTTCATACTAATCTTAATTCTTTTAATACCTACATTTTTGCTTGCACAAACTGATTTTATAATCAAAGATTCAATAAATAACCGCGTTTCTGCTTCTTCAAAACGCAGGCAAAAGGCAAAAGAAAAGAAGGCTCATATGGATAAGCTAATTGCTGAAGAGGAAGAGGGAGCACTAGTTTTTAGGAAGCAATGGGGGCTTGGTATAAAATTGAATACAGATGGCACAAGTCTGTTTTTCGAACATGGAAAATATAAGACCATTAAAAGAACAAATCTTTGGTGGATAGAACTGAGTGAGAAGAAAGCAAGAAATCAACAGAAGCAATCCCCACAACCCACCCAAATTGATTATCCTGGTGTTAGTATAGTTTCTGTAGGAAATGATTATGTATATGGTAAAGAAAATAATTTCTATCAACTAAAAGTTGGTCTCGGCCGGCAATTTCGTATTGGCAGTAAGGGAACAAATAACGGCGTAGCAGTATCTGCAATTGTGGGCGGTGGTGTTACTTTAGGATTAGTGAAACCTTATTTTTTAGAGATTTATGACTCTACTTCCTCTACAGGAACGACTGACATAAAGTACGACAATAACCCCGCTGCTTTTTTAGAACCAAATATCATTTTAGGATCTTCTGGTTTTGCTAAAGGACTTTATTCTACTAAAGTTGTTCCTGGGTTACATGCAAGAGGATCTTTAAGATTTGATTATGGTAAATATAGAGAAACTTTGTCTGCTCTTGAAGTAGGTTTCAATGCAGACTTTTATTCTGATAGGATTGCCATAATGGCGATGAATCCGAAAGAAAACTTATTTTTAAATGTTTATGTAGGAATTGTTTTTGGAGGAAGGCACTAATTAGTTATTAAATATTAGTGGTTAGTGATTAGTTATTTTCGCATTCAAGGAAAGTTGTTTATTTAGTCGAATTTTAAAGGTGAAGGAGTTATTTTTTATAAAATATTAGTAAATCGAAAATAAGATTATTAGTTTTTCGTTTACTTGCAATACAAATTAATATAGATGCAAGAATTGCCGGTTATTTCTGCTGTAAATCAAGATGCAGTTATTAAAAAGCCAAATTGGCTTAGGGTTAAATTACCAATAGGAGAAAGTTATAAGCATGTAAGGGGATTGGTAGATAATCATAAGCTGCATACAATCTGCGAGAGTGGCAATTGCCCTAATATGGGGGAATGTTGGGGAGAAGGTACCGCAACTTTTATGATTTTAGGTAATGTGTGTACCAGAAGTTGTGCTTTTTGTGCTGTAGCTACTGGTAGACCTGACCCAGTGGATTGGGATGAGCCACAACGTGTTGCTGAGGCAATTCACTTAATGAAAGTAAAACATGCCGTTATTACTAGTGTAGACAGAGATGAATTGAAAGATGGTGGTTCTATCATTTGGTACAATACTATTAAGGCTGTAAAAGCATTGAATCCTACTACTACACTAGAAACTTTAATTCCTGATTTTAGAGGTATACAAGATCAAATTCAAAGAATTATTGATGCTGCACCAGAAGTTGTCAGCCACAACATGGAAACAGTTGAGGTTAATACCCGTAAGGTAAGAATTCAAGCAAAATATCGCAGAAGTCTAGATGTTTTGCGGATGCTGAAAGAAGGTGGCATGCGCACAAAAACGGGTCTCATGCTAGGTATCGGAGAATCGAAAGAGGAAATTGTCGAAACAATGGAGCACCTACGCGAGGTAAATGTAGACGTTCTTACATTGGGGCAATATCTTCAACCTACTAAAAAACATTTGCCAGTATTGAGATATGTCCATCCAGAAGAGTTTGCAGAACTAAGAGAAATTGGATACCAATTAGGATTTGACTATGTAGAAAGTGGGCCATTGGTACGTTCATCATACCATAGTGAAAAACATGTAATTGAGGGGCATGGAAGAAGGGCATGGTTAGAAGAGGTAATTAGTAGATAATATTTGAATAATTTGTTAATTGATTAAGTGGCGAAATAAAAACACTTTAAAATTTATAAGCAGAAGGTTACTTATTGGACGGTTTGTAATTAACATTATTTAGTAATCAAATAAGATTTTGCCGTGAACCGTATCTTCATTTTATTCATTTTCTTAGTATCAACCCAGTTGCTCAAGGCTCAAACGCATGGGGCTAATGATACAATCAAAGTTCACGCTTTTATAACTCCCGAAGGAGACACTATTCCCTGTGGATACTTTGCTCAGGTAATTGTTTATACAAAAGTGAACACTAAATGGAAAAAGTATTGGACAGAGTGGAATAGGCTTCGTAATGCGGTTTATGTAACTTATCCATACGCCAAAGCAGCAAGTAAAACTATCAATGAAATAAATACTCGTTTGGCTAACGTAACCGATGCAGGACAACGAAAGGCAATCATCCATTCGAAAGAAAAAGAATTACGACAACAATTTGGTGATAAAGTAACCCAACTATCAATCTATCAAGGCAAGGTACTGATGAAGCTAATTCGCAGAGAAACTGGTGATAATTGTTACGAAATAATAAAAGAATATAAAGGTGGATTCAATGCAGGCTTTTGGCAATCTGTTGCTTATATATTTGGTAGCAGCTTAAAACAAAACTACGACGCTAACAACGATGACAAGGTAATGGAAGCCATAGTAAAAGACGTTGAGCGTATGTATGGGTATAAAATATAATCCTTTACCGTTTTCTATTTATAACTTACTGTTTACAAACATGTGGTTGTTAATCATGCAACGGTTGTATAGTTGTATGATTTTCTTTAATGAAGTGTCACATTTTTGTACTCTATTTAATGATGCTTCATCATTTAAAATGTTTTTTGTCAATAAGCTATCTTTCTTCCAATTATACAAGGCTACTGGTTGACGACCATTAAATTGATAGCAGAATGATGAATCAATATATTGATAAACTCCTGCATTATAATCAATAGAATACTTTTTTGCAGTTGAATCAAAAAGGTCATTCCCAAGTGAAAAATAATTTTTTGGATAATTCATCAAATGTAAAATTGAAGGCAATATGTCTATCTGATTTGCAATTTTATTATCTATTCCTTTTAGTGAATTGTTTGGCAGAAAAAAGGCAATGGGTATCCTGTAATGATCCATTGTAGAACTTTTTTTCTTATCAATTACCGGACTAGTATGATCTGCCGTTATTACAAACAAAGTATTCTTATACCAGGATGTCTTTTTTGCCAATTCAAAGAACCTAGAAAGGGCTATATCGGCATAAGAAATACAAGATAACATCGGATGACCTGGTTGCTTTAATAGAGTCTTATATTTTTCAGGAATGGTAAAGGGCTGGTGTGTATTGAGTGTAAACACAGATGAGAAAAATGGCTCTTTGGCAGTAGTTAATTTCTTTGAAACATATTGTAAGAAAGGTTCATCCCAAATGCCCCAATCCCCATCAAAATCCTGTTCATTATTATATTCATTTCGTCCAAAATAGTCGTCATAATTAGCTAATTTACTAAAAGAGTTAAAGCCCATTGTACCATTACTGCCACCATGAAAGAAAGCAGAATAATAGCCTTCCTTTTTTAATAGTGCAGGAATTGTGGTAATTCTATTGGAAGAATAATCTGAAAAGATAAATGGCTCGTCACCCAATGCCGGTATAGAAGCTAAAACTGCGGGAATTCCTTGAATTGATTCTCTTGCATTGGCAAACCCATTTGGAAACACAAGGCTTTGAGAGAAGAGAGAATCAATAAATGGCGTCTTGGCTTCTCCATTAAAACAGCCAATATATTTTTTAGAAAGGCTCTCTACAATGATTACTATCACATTCATTTTCTTAAAACCCGAATTAGGTTTAGGAACATGAACCCCAAAATTCAAATCTTTCAATTCATCATCGCTAAAATAGTTTATCTCAGGAAGCTCTTTCTTTCCAATGGTTTTTATAATGGTAAAAGGACTATTTAGTAATGCTGGAACATTCTGAACGTCAGTCATTTCTGAAGCATGAATGATATCTACAGGATACTTCTGTGTACCACCTCTTATGGCAAGAATAGTAGTTCCGGAAACAAGGAGGAAGAATATACTCCACAGAATGTAGTCTTTTTTACTAGAAGCAACTGGTATTTCGAGCTTTTGTATTGGTTTTAATCCTTTAATCAAAACATAAATTAGTGCAACATAAACCAACAGTAAATACCAATATTGTTTAAAGAAGTAGGTGAGTAGGTGATAGAAGTCTTTCCCTTTTTACCATTTAAAAACAAAATAACATCACTCTGCATCCGTTTATGCGTATAGGGGAAATAGGCAATATCCACTATGTTTAAAAAGATAAAAAAACTATTAGAGATAATAAAAAGGTAAGTTATTCCCTTTTGATAAGATGAATTTGCAATAAATGGTGCTGGTAAAATATTAAGGAGGATAAATAAAGCGTTCGTCATGAATATGGCAGCCAAATCGAATCTAATTCCTGCAAATAATAAGTAAGGAGCGGTAAATAGCGTTGGAAAGTTAAATTCAACTCTATTGGTAAAAAGAAATATTCCTCTACACAAACAATATATTGCCAATAATAGCACTAGGTGAAATACCAAGCGTCGGATGGTAAGTTTTATTTTTCTCATACAGTTTGCAATGATTTTATCATAGTCTGCGAGAATAAGAAAATAATCTTAACTAATAGAGTTTATATCAATTAGAAATATTATACTCACATGCGAAATAATTTGGCTAATGAATCGTTTAAATTAGCATGGAATTAGGTAAGTACGAAAATTGGTCAAGAAACCCAATTCGTTTTGTTGCAATGACAGGTTATGTTC
>CANCVE010000074.1 GCA_947381435.1 Chitinophagaceae bacterium | reverse complement strand
AGGTTTACAGGTATAAAACTAGGTATATCCACTTTCATGATACCAGTAGCCCTGTCAATACTAGAAGTATAAGGCGCATGTAAAGTTGTTACCAATGGCGCCCTTACATTAAATTGGAATCCTTCCAATAGGACGGTTTCACCATCCATAATGTTTCTTTCACCGCGCACGCTCGTTTCATCTGCATAAACCACTGCCACCATTCTTTGGGTGAGTCGGCTTACCATTCTGTTATCCTTGTTATTCAAGATAACTGATCTAAATGCCAACCTCAATACACCTCCAACCCTGGCAGCATGCCCAAACTCAGCCCCATTCTCCCGGGTGCGGATAAAATTGGGGTCAGTTGCAATCCTTGCTGCATCCAGAGATGTCCTTTCCTTCGCCAAATAGCCATCCTGTGTCTTGTAAAAAGTAATGTCGCCGATTGTTCCGGCGAGTTTGATAATACCCTTCTGCCTTGCCATCTTCTTAAAATTTTAATGATTCATAAAACAAAATCTCTTGTTTCATAAAGCAAAGCTGAGGGCTAAAGCATAGCTAAAATTCAAGGCAGTTCCGCTATCTGCCCTTATTGCCGCAAGCAGCATAATAGGTACAAATAGCCCGCTAAAAATTGTAGTACATTTGTAATTGAATGGTAGAGGAACACCATAGGAAAGGCATAGTAAAGGTATCAATAGCACTAAATCAATAAAGAAGATGGAAAGATTATGTATTTACCCAAAAGATATACAAATCGTCACTGGTAAAAGCGAGCGCTACGGGCGTTATCTTATTTGTTTAATTAGAAAGAAGTTTGCTAAAGAGCCACATGAATTGGTTTCTGTAGAGGAATTCTGTTTATATACAGGGCTAAATGAAGCAAAAGTTATAAAGTCTATCAGGGCATAATGAGGCATTTCGCAAATGTTTACCCTATGTTTACCCCAAAAAAGAAAAAGCGTTGTAATCTATTGATTATCAACGCTTTTTTCTTGCATTAAGTGATCCGGATTGGATTCGAACCAATGACCCTCATCTTAGAAGGATGACGCTCTATCCAGCTGAGCTACCGAACCGTTTCGGGCTGCAAATAAAAGGAAAAAATTGCAGTTATACAAGTCTAATAATACTAATCTTTATTTATACGACTGCAACCCTAGTTTCGAACCGCTTTTTTAGGGAAACCATTTCCGCTTTAAAGCTTTCTAATTCTACTACTTGCTCGTTTATAAAACTATTATCCTCTAACCTTCCAACAACCATTTCCATTTCTTTTACATTATCATACACCATCGCTCTGTAAAGGCTCTTATAATCCTTTGCCCTCGACTCGTATATGTTTTTAGTAATCCATTCTTTAGTTTTGAGGGTATTATCAATCAAATAATTCAATAGAGTACTATCTAAGTTCTTTAAATCTATTTTGCTTATTTCAGATAAACTTGCAAGAGCGTGCTTCAGTTTCTTCTCTCCATATTGTGTTCCTTGTTCAGCATACCAATGGTGTACAGCATCCCAACCATTTATTTTACCATCCTTGACACCTGCTTTTAGTTTCTCAACATCATCTTTTAGTAAAAGCTGCCCTCCTACATTAATCCATTCTTTGCGCTTAATTTTAGGAGAAATTACATAAGCAGCATCTTCTATTGACTTAAAAGAATGGTTTTGCAATAGTTTTATCAACTGTGTACTACCATAATAAACAATTAATTCCTTGAATAAATAATATGCTTTAGCAACTTTGATTATAATTGTTTTACGCTTGGTATTCTCAAAATCGTCAGCCACAATCTCTAGCGAATCCACTTTTGACACCTCATTTTCTAGTAGATGCTTTCCGGCATTAATCAGTTCAACTTCTGTGGTTTGATCTGTCAGCAATTCTTCTCTCAATAGATATGCCTTACCTACAACTTTCTCCAAATAAGTAATACTTCTAAATAGTTCATTAACAGTATCGGGTGCTAGAAACTCATACTCAATATGTTGTATTTTGTCTACTCGCTTGTCTCTATCCTGATATTTCCATGTATTTCGGGCAATGGCATACATATTATACATAAACCAATAACCAGGCATAACAACCAATTGATCCTTGCTTACCTCATTAGTAATAAGACAAAAAGGAATGTGGATATTTAGTTCTGCAGGATAGTCACCTTTGCTAATCATTGTATAAGAAGCAAACTGACTATTGTGCTTTAGACTAACGCATAGTCCAGGCCAGAAGCCTCTACCAGCAATTATTTCCCCATCAGCTCCTCTACTATTATGATTGCTACCGATTGTGGCACCCGCAGCAATATTACTTTGCCCCATAATGAGTGCAGCGCATAAAAACGAATTATTATGGTGCTGCTCATGAGCAGGAAAAATCAGGGTATTTAATACTTCACAACAAGAAATTGTGGAATTGTTACCAAGATAAGAATTGATTAATCGAGCCCCATATTTTAATTGAGAATTAGACGCCATTATAAAACGTACAGCCTTTACGCCATAAAATATTCTACAACCAAAACCAATAATACCATTCACTAACTCTACTCCTTCCCCTATTTGTGTAAGCCCTTTTTCGCCGGAGTTAATTGTCAGATTTTTCAGCTTATTAGCTCCTTTTATATAGGCATCCTCCCCTATCCAAACATCTTTTATGATGTTACAATTCTTTATAACTGTGCGAGCGCCAATCTTACCATAATAGCCCAAATCATTTTTATATTGCTCGGCTGTAAACTCTTTAAATTTCTCAAGTAAATCAGTATCATCTCTGTATTTACTCCACAAATAGGCATCGCCAGGAAGCATATCATTGAATGGAATAACACTTCGTCCCCCATTTTCGTTACACAGTTCAAGCCAGATCCTAACACTTTCATCTTCACCCTGCTTAAGGATACCATTGCCAAACTTTGCATGATTGGTAGTAACTAATTCGTTTACATTGTTAATTATAACTTCGTTACCAATGATGCAATGTGACAGATAATTCACATTATCTATGCAAACATTATCGCCCACATCTGTACTGATGATAGTAGAATTATATAAACCAACAGGAACTTTAAGGTCACTAAAGCTTAAGAAAAAGGGTTCTAGTTTACTAATCCTTACTAGGCCATAAAACTTACAGTTCTTTACCAATGAGGGATTAAAAGACTCCGAAACAAATATGTTATTCCAATTATCGCTTGTATTATTATTTCTAACTAAAGCTTCAATTTCGAATGCAGTTAGATGTCTGTAAACAATACCACTTCTGTTTTGGATATTTCTAAATAAATATTCATCCTGACCTGGCCTAAGATATTCCTTAGGAATAAAATTGTATCCAAGCTCATTAATTGGTGTCTTTGAGATATTATTTCTAGGCATAAGTGCAACAAAAAACAATGAAAGAAAATAATTATATCACATTATTCAACCGTAACACTCTTTGCTAAGTTTCTAGGCTTATCTACATCAAACCCTTTGGCAACACCTACATAATAGCTCAGTAATTGTAGCGGCACCACACTTAATAAGGGTGCAATAACCTCATCGGCATCTGGAACAAACATAGTGTCGTCAGCCATTTCTGGGATAACTGAATCACTCATGGTAGCAACGGCAATAACCATTCCTTTCCTCGCCTTAATTTCTTGTACGTTACTAACTATCTTTTCATAATAACGGTCTTTTGTAGCTACAAATACTACCGGCAATGTTTCATCAACGAGTGCAATTGGTCCATGTTTCATTTCGGCAGCCGGATACCCTTCTGCATGTATATAAGATACTTCTTTTAGTTTCAAAGCGCCCTCTAATGCAACAGGGAAGTTGTACCCACGACCGAGAAACAAGAAATCCGTTGCATCTTTATATTTCTCAGCAATACGCTGAATATTGGTTGTATCTACTAATATTTCCTTAACCTTCTCTGGTATCGCTTCCAGTTCTTTTAGCAATTCAGTATAACGTGCTTCGGTTATTGTTCCTCTTGCTTTTGCAATTTTCAAAGCTATCATACTTAATACGGCCAACTGCCCAGTAAATGCTTTAGTACTTGCCACTCCTATTTCAGGACCACTATGCGTATAAGCGCCCGCATTGCTAAGACGGGCAATACTACTTCCTACAGCATTTACAACCCCAAAAATGAAAGCGCCTTGCTCTTTAGCATTTTCTAAAGCCACTAAAGTATCTGCAGTTTCTCCACTTTGGGATATAGCAATAATTACATCTCCTTTGTTTATAATCGGGTTTCTATACCGAAATTCACTGGCATATTCTACTTCTACAGGAATACGGCAAAGTTCTTCAAATAAGTATTCTGCAACTAATCCTGCATGCCAGCTAGTACCACATGCCACCATTACAATACGTTGCGCATTGGCAAGAATGTCTATATTATTTTCTACGCCGCTCAGATTTATTTGCCCCGTATGTGCAATCAGCCTACCCCTCAAGCAATCAAAAATAGTATCTGGTTGTTCATAAATTTCTTTTAGCATAAAGTGATCGTAACCACCCTTCTCTATTGCAGCAAGCTCCATATCTAATTTAGTGATGAAAGGAGTCTGCTTTTCATTACCCAAGTTTTTTAATACTAACTCATCGGCTTTTACAATCGCAATTTCATAATCGTTAACGTAAACAACCTCTTTAGTATATTCAATAATTGGCGAAGCATCACTTGCTAAAAAATGTTCTCCCTTACCAATACCAATTACCAACGGGCTTCCTTTTCTTGCAGCTATAATTGTTTCAGGATCATCTTTATCAATCAATAAAATACAATACGCACCAACAATACGCTTTAGTGCAATGCGTAATGCCTGCTCCAATGTGCAGTCATTGTTCTTCTTTATATCCTCAATAAAATTTAGTAAAACTTCGGTATCTGTATCGCTGTGGAAAACGTAGCCTTTTTTAAGTAAATCATTCTTTATAGGAACATAATTCTCAATAATTCCATTATGAATCATTGCAAAGTTGCCACTATTACTCACATGCGGGTGTGCATTTCTATCACTTGGTTCTCCGTGCGTAGCCCATCTTGTATGTCCGATACCAATATTAGAGCTTAAATTCTTTCCAACAACTTCATCTTCCAGCTCCGCAACCTTTCCTTTCTTTTTAAATACTTTCAGTGCCCCCTCGTCTATCAAGGCTACTCCGCTACTATCATAACCTCTGTATTCTAGTCTTTTCAGCCCTTTAATTATCACAGGATACGCTTGTCTATGACCTATGTAACCAACTATTCCACACATAAATATCTATTTTCTAATTTAAAGTATCTAATCTATCTATTTTTACGCCTGACATTAATTCAAAAAAACATGCCAAATATGTTCGAATTTGCACAAAAATATACGTTAGAAAACAAAAGAGTAATTCTTGAGCCGCTCACAGGCAATAATAGTACCCATTTGCTACATTTTTCACTTTACGAACCAAATATTTGGCCTTTTAGTTTGTTTCCAATGGATGGAGAAGAAAATTTTAAGAAATATATAGCAGCCGCTCTCCATTCCAGAGCCCAACAAACAGCCTATCCTTTTATAGTTTACGATAAATTATATGGTGAATATGCTGGAAGTACACGGTTTTACGATATCCAATTTAATAATTCCTCTCTTCAATTAGGTTATACTTGGTATGGCTCTAAATTTCAAGGAACAGGACTCAATAAAAACTGTAAATATTTGCTTCTGGAATTTGCATTTGAGAAGATGGGCATGGAAAGAGTGGAGTTTAGGGCTGATGTAAATAACCTGCGGAGTGTAGCCGCCATGAAAAGCATTGGTTGCACTGAAGAGGGCATATTGAGGAGTAATGTTCCAAATGCTACAGGAGGCAGACGTGATAGCATAGTGCTTTCTATTTTAAAGAATGAATGGTTTGATAGGGTAAAGAGCCATTTAAGTTCTTGCATTGAATAATAATAGCCCAATTCTATGAAAAATCTTCCTGCTCAGAAAATGATAAAAATTGCTTTTCTCTGGCATACCATAGATATAATGGAAAGAGTTTAAGAGTAATAGTATACTTGAGTTATGTGTTCTAATTTTCGTTTATTGAACAATTATTCCACCTGTGTCAGATTTTAAATCAGTTGAGGGAGGTTTTGACTCAATTGAGTAAAAGAATAATTCACTTGGGGCAGGTTTCGACTCAGTTGAGTGAAAGAATAATTCACTTGGGTCAAGTTTCCACCCAAGTGAGCAATGGCTCTACTCAATTGAATTTATCTTTCCCTCATTTGAATCAAAGTATGACTCAATTGAAAGAAATGACGAGTTGGATGCTAAAACGCTTGTTGTAAAGCTTTTTATTTCAGTTTCATTCGAGAATGTGAAGAATGTTTTTGTATTTAGTGTTTGCACGATGTCTAAAAACATTTGTAAATCCGTAAACCATTGAAAGCAGATTTCCTTACTTTCGTTATTACTATGAGCTTTGTAATTGAACATTCAATAAGGATTGCAATACTGGATCTGTATAACGGCGTCCCCAATCAGGGAATGCGGTGCTTGCGGGATATTATAGAACAGTATGCTTCGCAAAATAATTTACAGATTTTAATTGATGAATTTGAAGTTAGAAAGCTTTTACAAGTGCCTGATACTTCTTATGATGGCTATATATCGAGCGGAGGACCAGGTTCTCCCTTGGATTCAGTGCATGAAGAATGGGAAAGAGTTTATTTTTCTTGGCTAAAATCTATTGAAAAATGGAATATTAGTGCTGAACCTCAGAAGAAACACATCTTATTTATATGCCACAGTTTCCAGTTGGCATGCAGATATTTCGATGCAGGTTTAGTATGCAAGCGTAAAAGCACTTCGTTTGGTGTATTTCCGGTACACATGCTTCACGATGGATATGATGAGGAAGTATTTGATGGACTGAGAGACCCTTTTTATGCGGTTGATAGTAGAGATTATCAGGTAATAAAACCTAATTATGATAAACTATCGGAAATGGGTGGCAAAGTATTATCTATAGAGAAAGAACGCCCCCACGTTCCTTACGACCGTGCTGTGATGGCAATACGTTTTAATAAATATTTTGTGGGTACACAGTTTCACCCAGAGGCAGACCCAATTGGTATGAGCCATCATTTACAATTGGAAGACAAAAAACAATCTGTAATTAATGAACATGGAGAGGCCAAATGGGCTAGTATGGTGGAACATTTGAAAGACCCAGATAAAATAGTATGGACACACACTCATATTCTGCCTAATTTTCTGAATGGCATTGTAAGTCAGAAGTCGTAAGGTTTTTGAAAGATAAACGCATAAAAAAAGCGAGACCCATTTTGTAATAAGCCTCGCTAAATCGAGTTGCTGTAGGGGGAGGGGTCGAACCTCCACGAGGCAGTTAGCCGTAGCACAAAGTTCAGTGGTCGACCCTGGTCGGGTAAGTATTGCTACAAATCCGGCTCTATGCTATGTTTATCCCGTAATCCTCACCCCCGAGACAAGAGGGCATGTCTGCCAAAAGTTTCATCACCCCACAGTATTAAGAACTACTTCGTTGTTAAAAACGAGAGTGCAATATTAGGGAAATAAACACAAACTATTGCAATAGTTTCAACATTATTTTGAAAAGTTTAGAAAATAATCATTATTTTAGCCCTTCTAATAAAAAATATCTAAAATGGACAACAAGAATAACACTAGAATCTTGCTTGATAAACTCGATTTACAGATTATTCAAGAAATGATGAACGATGCAGAGATATCGTATGCAGAGCTGGGAAAGAAACTTTTTGTTTCGGGCGGCACTATACATGTGCGAATTAAAAAACTGGAGGAACTTAAAGTTTTTACTGGAAAAAAATATAAGGTAGACTTGCAATCTATAGGTTATGATGTTATCGCCTTTATAGGAATTTACTTAGAGAAAAGTTCCATGTACGATGATGTTGCTAAAGAACTTAAGAAAATACCGCAAGTAGTTAGAGTAAACTATACAACAGGAAATTACAGCATGTTTGCGGAAATTGTTTGCAGGGATATTAATCAATTACGTTTCGTTTTGCACGACGAGTTGCAAAAAATAAAGGGGATTGAGAGAACTGAAACGCTAATATCGCTCGAAGAAAGCTTTAACAGGTGTGCATTGGTACTCAACTAGTATTTCTGTTGAATTAATTATCTGCCGATTGCAGAAATGTTCTTACTAAATATTTTCACGGCGATTGCTAGTAAGATAACCCCGAAAAATTTTCGCACTGCCAACAATCCAGCCTCACCCAAAAACCGCTCTATTACCTTGAGAGAACGTAACCCAATGTAAATAAATACAAGGTTTATAAGTATGCCTATTGTTATGATAACTTCATCGTAGTTTGCCTTTAAACTCATGATAGTTGTTAGTGTTCCACTACCTGCTATTACTGGAAAAGCAATGGGTACTACATTTCCGGACTTACCATCCTTATCTGCTTTGAATATTTCATGCCCCAATACCATTTCTAATCCTAAAAGGAAGATAACAATGGAACCACCCACTGCAAAAGATTTAACGTCTAATCCCAATATTTGCAAAATATTCCTTCCAAAGAATAAAAATAGGATCATAAGAATCCCACATACAAATGTTGCCTGTGCAGCTTTAATGCCGCCCATCTTTTCCTTCAAAGAAATTAATAGTGGGATAGAACCCACAATGTCTATTACGGCAAACAAGGTGAACGTAACAGTCAGGATGTCGTTTAAATTAAATATACTAAAGTTCATAATGGAACTTACTTTTAGAAGTAAAACAAATGCCTACTTATTTTTACACCGCTCTATGCCCGCCTTTGCTTTTTGATCCAATGAATTTTTATATTCATGGTCTTTCATACTCATACACTTTTCAAAATACTCAATAGCTAATTTCTTTTTAGCCTCTCTCTCGTAAATCTCCCCTACTTGCATTGCGGCTCTGGCAGCATAATACTCTCTACTATTTAATCCCAAAGATATTGCAATGGTATAATATTTTATTGCTTCCTCATTTTTACCTAAATCGTCATTTATTCTTCCAAGCCTATATTGACATTCTAGTTTTTCTAAGTCAGTGGTAAAGCTATTAATAGTTTTCGGGCTTAACAAAGCCATTGCCTCCTGATAATACCCTCCATCCGAAAGCATCCTTGCCTTTAGTAGTGTAGTGTTTGGCCAAACTCCACTTTTTGCATCTTTTAGGGCTTGCTTATCTGCATCAGTATCTGTACTTCCTTTTCTTAGAATGTTATTTCGCGCCGCTTCTGCAGCTTTCATATTTCCTTGTAAGTAATAACACCAACTAAGCTTTAGAAAAGCATCCTTTACATAAAAGTTACCTTTAAATCTAGCAAGATACCCTTCAAAATAGCCAATAGCTTCTTGGGTTTCCAGATGATATAACTTAATAAATGCCATCTCGTAATCCCATATTGCCAAATTGTAATATTCTGTCGACTTATTTCTATTCTGAATAATGCTTCTCGACATATCTATTCGCTTATCGGTAATAGCTAGGTTAGCTGCCATGTATGCCAATAAATGATTATTGACAATATCTAACTTTCGGGTTTGAATAAAGTTGAAAACATCCGCTTTCTTGTTAGCAACATGATAATCTAGGTAACAATATAAAAACGCACTCTCACTACTAAACAATTTTGCATAAGGATCATTGCTGTAAGTTATGTTTCTAAGTAACGTCATGCCTTCTTCCATCGTACCACTTAGCCCAACAAGGTTTGCAAAAAACGAATAACCACTTGGGATAGTAGCAATCACCGTTTGCAGGCTTCCATAAAGTAAATCATTAGGCGCAAACGTGGGAAACATCTTCTTATTCTCTTTCACCAACAGAAAAGCCTTTCTAATATCCCAGCTCGCACGCCAATTTTCTGCAAACTTTATTTCAATAAACGCTTTTTGAACTAAAACTGTACTTAAACAAAACCTGTAAAAGGGAGAATTTTGTTGTCCTTCTTCTAATTGTTTTACTCGTTGGTCAAGTTTTGGTTTCTTGATGGTATACTCAATTGCATCTTCATTAAAAAAAAGGTTAACTAGATCTACATAACTCTCCAAAAACACAGGAATCAGGTTGTTTGGGTTTTGTTGTTTAGCCTTTTCTATTAAGGCAATACCATTACTTACTTTCAACTTAATTATTTCTTGATATGCCTGTTGACAAGTTGAAGTAAATTCATAAACCTTTTCAGCCTTGCATACCACTGAAAACAAAATAAAAAAAAGTATGAATAAAAAACTTTTGGCCATTGGGCGAAAATAAAAGAGAGCTACTAATTGTAGCTCTCTAGTTTGTAATCTTTACAATTTATTGTGAAATGAACGAAGTAATTAATACTTACTTTACTTCAACACTATCATTCAAATCAGAATCTATCAAGATTCTACCACAGTTTTCACAAACAACTATCTTTTTGTGTAACCTGATTTCGCTCTGACGTTGAGGAGGAATTGCATTGTAGCAACCACCGCAAGCATCTCTTTCTACAGGCACTACAGACAATCCATTTCTGTAATTTTTGCGGATACGATCATAACTATACAACAAGCGTTCGTCTACTGCTGCTCTAGCATCAACAGAAAGTTTAACTAATTCTGTTTCTTCTATTTCAGTTTCAGCAATAATTTTTTCTAATTCACTTTTCTTATGGTTAAGAACACCTTCTTTAACGGCTATTTGTCTCTTAGAAACTTCTAAAGCCTTGGCCTTATCACCCAATTCTTCGTTAGCATCTCTGATGTGTTTTTCAGCTAGCTTGATTTCAAGTTGCATCATTTCGATTTCCTTGTTCAATGCTTCAAACTCACGGCTGTTTTTAACATTGTCCGATTGTTTTTCATACTTAGTTAAAGTAGCCTCACCTTCTTTTATAAATTCTTTCTTGCTTTCAATAAACTCCGTGATACCATTTATCTCTTCTTCTATTCTTGTTCTACGTGAATGTAACCCCTGTATTTCATCCTCGAGGTCACTTACTTCCATTGGTAACTCTCCTCTTAAAATCTTTAGTTGATCGAGCTTTGTATCTACCTTCTGAAGCTTAATTAAGCCTACTAATTTTTCTTCAACTGAATAATCCTTAACTGCAGCCATTATATTGTATGATGTTTGTGATGAAACTTACTTAATAATTCCTAAAAGTGAACCAATCTTTCCATTTTCTAGAGAAAATATCTAACTGAATTTGTTATACACTCACTTTTGAGGACGGCAAAAGTAGGAAATTTAGACTTTATAATATCAATTAATAAATTAACAGTAAATTGTTCACTTTCCCAATGCCCAATATCGGCAATTATTAATCTTTTATCGGCATCAAAAAACTCATGATACTTTACATCTCCTGTTATATAAAAATCGGCACCCGCGGTAATAGCCTTCTTTATTAAAAAACTTCCTGAACCACCACAAAGTGCCACACGTTTCACTGGTTTATTAAGTAAAGGCGTATGCTTGATTACTTGTAGGCTAAAAACTTCTTTTATTATTGATAAAAATTCTACTTCGGTCAATTCTTCTTGTAAATCCCCTACCATTCCACTGCCTATTTGCGTATCGGCATTTGCTAATGGCAAAATTTCGTAAGCTACTTCCTCATAAGGATGTGAAGCAATTAATGCTTTTATAACCTTTTGCTGCAAAAACAAGGGGATTATAACCTCTATTTTG
The DNA here is from genome assembly GCA_947381435.1 of Chitinophagaceae bacterium. GTDB lineage: Bacteria > Bacteroidota > Bacteroidia > Chitinophagales > Chitinophagaceae > Parasediminibacterium. Next base: position 10,360 of record CANCVE010000074.1, on the reverse strand, counting down.
TATTCAGCGGTCTTATGTCTCAGTCCTATTTCTCCCAAATATGGATTTGCAAGCTCATTTGCCTTAAAAGCTCCAACACCATGGGTAGAAAAACTCACTTCACTGTAATTACCAATGTTTCCTGCACCTGCATCAAACAAAGCTCGCTCTACTTTATCAAAATAATCAAGAGGGATATACGTAATTAACTTTGCAAGTGTATTGTTTTTAGGTGCAAGAATACTTCTGTTGGTAAGTTTTAGTGCATCTGCCATTACGTTGTTTACCCCAAAAGCTACATTATCTAAATTGGTATGAATTGCGTAAATGGCTACATCGTTTTTAATGGCAGCAATGACTGTTCTTTCTATGTAATCTTTACCCGTAATCTTTTTTAAGCCCCCAAATATTATTGGATGATGCGCTATCACCAAATTACAGCCTTTATTTACTGCTTCCATTACCACCTCTTCCGTTGCATCTAACGAACAGATAACACCCTTACATTCCCAATCCGCATTACCTATCAATAATCCGCTATTATCATAACTTTCTTGATAAGCCAAAGGCGCAAACGCCTCCAATTGTTTTATTAACCCAGAAATCTTCATCATCTCAAACTTTTAACGCTTCATTCATCACTGTAAACCGTTTACAGTTCACTACAAAATACTCCCTGCGGCAAATGCCAATAGCTCATCAAGTAGTTTCCGATCATTACTCAACCTCGGAATCTTGTGCTGTCCACCAAGTTTGCCCTTACTAAACAACCAATTATTAAAAGTGTCCTTCGGTAAAACCTTTATCATCGGCATCCTTAGTGCAATGTCCTTATGTCTTTTTGCTTCATAATCGCTGTTTAAAGATTTTAGTGCTGCATCAAGTTCGTACCTAAATTCATCCAAATTTTTTGGCTCCTTTTCAAAGGCTATCAGCCATTCATGGCATCCATTGTTGCCTTCACTAAAATAAACGGGACCTACAGTATAATCTAAAGCTAATATGTTCAATTTAGTACAAGCTATGGCAATAGCCCTATCGGTATTATCTACCATTACTTCCTCGCCGAAGGTATTAATAAAGTGTTTTAACCTGCCAGTTATCTTTATTCTAAACGGATAAGTAGTTGTAAACATAATAGTATCGCCTACCAAGTAGCGCCACAACCCTCCATTGGTACTTATTACCAACGCATATTGCACGCCTACTTCTACATCTTTCAATCCGATGGTAATGGGGTTTGCGCTGCCATATTCTGCTATGGGCATGAACTCATAAAATATCCCATGCTTCAACAGTAGCAACATTCCGTCGGCATCTGGGCTATCCTGTGCTGCAAAAAAGCCTTCACTTGCATTATAAATCTCCATATAATGCATCCCCTCACCTACCAATTGCTTAAATTGCTCTCGATAAGGCAAAAACGAAACCCCGCCATGGATATACAACTCCAAATTTGGCCATACTTCTTTAAGATTACTTTTTCCTGATATTTCCAGAATGCGTCTTATTAGCAATAAAGTCCAAGTAGGCACGCCCGATATCGACGTTACATTTTCGGCTATTGTGCTTTGGGCAAGTTGTTCCAATTTATTTTCCCATTCGTCTAATAGAGCTATAGAAAGTTCTGGTGTACGTATCCAACTAGACCAAACGGGTGCATTTTGCAATAATACAGCACTCAAATCGCCAAATTGTACTTCTTCGTTTAGCATACTCATTTGGTGGCTTCCACCTATCACCAACCCTCTACCAGTAAGCAAATCACTATCAGGGTTGAAGCAATAGTACATGCTTAGCACATCTTTCGATGCTTGGTAATGGCAGTCATTTAGGCTCTCGTTTGTAATAGGAATAAACTTGCTTTTATAGCTTGTGGTGCCACTGCTCTTTGCAAACCAATTTACGGGGGTATTCCACAGTAAATTGCTTTCTCCATTCATCATCCTTTCCACAAAAGGCTTTATATCATCGTACTCAACAATCGGAATACTTTTCTTAAACTCCCTAACATTGAAAAGTTTATTAAACCCATACAGTCTTCCTACCTCCGCAAACTGTCCGTGTGTTACTAAGTCTTGTAAGACCTCGCGTTGAGTGGCAATTGGGTCTTGAATCCATTGTTCAATACGCCAATTTCGGATGCGGGCAAGTCTTGAAATAGTTGGGCTTATCAATTTCATAAGCAAGAAATTATGTAAAGGCGCAATTTAAGTAATGAAATACTATTACAACAATGAAATCATGATTGATTGAAAAAAATATTAATTTGTTTAAAATAAAATATTTAGTAAACTTAGGTTATGGGGGTTGTTTATCACAAGAATTAAGGTTACTATATTGGGTGCAGTTAATTCTTTTTTAGCCAATAAAAGAAAACCCTCTAATACTCTACTATTTGTGTATTAATGCTTATTATTTCTTTCCAAAACGGAGGTAATTATTGCTGGATATGAGACTTTTTTGTCTGTTTATTCATCTTTTTTGTCTGATTATTCGACTTTTTTGTCAGGATATTCGTGTTTTTTGTCAGGACATTTCACTTTTCGTTGACAAAAAGTGAAATATCCTGACAATTTTAACATAAATTCTGACAAAAAAGTCGAATAATCAGACAAAAAACACGAATATCCTGACAAAAAACTTGAATATCCTGACAAAAGAATCGAATATTCTGACAAAAAAATCGAATAATTAGACAAAAAAGTTTACTACTTGGACAGAAAATACAGAACAATAGAAACAACAGTACATTGGTAGCAAAGATTTAAATCAATTAGTATTTATTTTGATAAGGACATACATCCAATTGTAGTAAAACAGTTAAGAGTACACATTAAAATAGATACATTTTTTATAATTTGTAACTATAATTTTCAATACTTCAAATATTGAGATAATGATTAGTACATTCGATTTAAAACGAGGTTAAAACATAAATGGTTGGACAATTAATTCTCGTTTCCTATTGCCCAATATTGATTTAAAAACAACAAAATGGTTGCTAACGATTACTTTAAGAAACTTTTTGATGCAAGCAATTCACCTTGCTTACTACTTCTACCCGATGCGCCCAACTATACCATTAAGGATGCAAACAAAGCGTATCTAAATGCACTGAACCTTACCAAAGAAGAGTTTGTAGGACAGAGTATTATTGGCTATTTATCTACCAATTCAATCGGTTTAAGTAGCGATCATGTAAGTAAACTACAACAAAACTTAAATAAAGTAATTAAATCTAAACGTTTCAGTAAATTACTAGCACATAGCATCAACAAAGTAGAAGGTGATTTAGAACCAGTTTCGAAATATTGGGACGTAGAAGACAATCCTATTCTGAATGATAATGGCGAAGTAGAATTAATTGTTCATGAACTAAGGGATGTAACCGAAAGAGAGCTTACACTCATTAAACTACAGCAAAGCCATGAAAGAAATGAGTATGTAGCGAAGGCAACATCGGAAGTAATATGGGAATGGGAACTTGCGACGGGCAAAATAGTTTGGAACGATAACTTTATGAAATTATTTGGCTTCACGCACGAACAAATGGAGCTTGGTCATGACTTCTGGGTAGCACAAACACACCCAAAAGACAGTGTGAGACTGAAAGATAGCTTTGCAAAAGCCACTGAAGCAGGAAGTGAATATTGGAAAGACACTTACAGACTTAAAAATGCCAAAGGTGATTACTTGACCATTGAGGAACATGCTTATATTTTGAGAGATAATGAGGGGGAAGTAGTTAGAATGATTGGTGCCATACGGGATATAACCGAACAAGAATATGCTGCAAAAATACTTGGAGAACTTAATGCTGACCTGCAAAAACAAGCCAATGCATTGGCAAACTCAAATAAAGAATTAGAGCAATTTGCCTACATTGCCTCGCACGATTTGCAAGAACCTTTACGCATGATTACTGGCTTTTTGCATCAATTGCAAAGCAAATACAAAGACGCAATAGACGAACGAGGTCAGATGTTTATAAACTACGCCGTGGATGGTGCCACAAGGATGAAACAACTTACTGCCGACTTATTAGAATATTCGAGAGTGGGCAAAATAGAAAGTATAAAGGAGGAATTTGAGGTGAGTGATAGTATTTTAGAAATAGAAACGCTATACAGAAGAAGAATTGAAGAACAAAATGCTACCATACATTTAGATACACCTGCTACTATCTACACCTTGAGAACACCGTTTAGGCAATTGATGCAAAACATGATAAGCAATGCTTTAAAATATGCTAAAAATGGAGTACCCCCAGTAATCATTATCACTGTGAAAGAAGATATAGATGATTGGCTATTTACTATTAAAGACAATGGTATCGGAATAAAACAGGAATTCTTTAATAAAATATTCATCATCTTTCAAAGATTACATACCCGTCACGAAATACCCGGTACAGGTTTGGGTTTAGCCATATCTAAGAAGATTGTGGAAAATTTGGGTGGTAAAATTTGGGTAGAATCTGAGCCTGATAATGGAAGTACCTTCTATTTTACCATTTCAAAGACCTAACCATTGGGTTCTATGTGTATTAATACATGCCCTAGCTGCGGAATGTCTTGTTTTAGTTTATCTATCAATTTATGGGCAACAATATGTCCTTGCCTTACGGTAATTTCTCCGTTTACAATGGTGTGTAAATCCACATGATACTTCATACCGGCCTTACGGATGAAGCACTTTTCTGTACCCACAACCCCATCCACCAACAAAGAGGTACGCCTAATGTCGTTTACAAGATCATCATACAGATGTTCATCCATTATTTCTCCAAGGGCAGGTCTAAAAATAAGGTAACTGTTATAGCAAATAAAACCAGCGGCAAAAAGGGCAGCCCAATCGTCGGCAGTTTCATAGCCTTTGCCAAAATAAACTGCAATAGAGATACCTACAAACGCCGCAACAGAAGTAATAGCATCACTGCGGTGATGCCAAGCATCTGCTTTTAGCGAAGAACTATTGGTTTCTTTCGCTTTCTTCATCACTAATCTAAAAGAAAGTTCCTTCCAGATAATAAGCGGCCCGAGTACAAACAAAGTCCAAGCTTTTGGCAATTGATGTGGGGTACTTATGTTAATAATACTTTCGTAGGCAATAATAGTTGCCGAAGTAATGAGAAAACCCACCACCATAAAAGTTATTAAAGGCTCCGCGCGACCATGACCATAAGGATGATTAGAATCTGCAGGTTTATTAGCATACTTCAACCCAAACAGAACCAATAGAGAAGAAAAAATATCGGTTGTAGATTCTATGGCATCTGCAATTAATGCGTAGGAATGACCAAAAATTCCAGCCAGTATCTTTATAATGGCAATGAAAAAGTTGCCTACTATGCTAAAGTAAGTTGCTTTTATGGCAGTACGTTCGTTTACATTAGGCATTGTATATAAATATAAAACTTAGGATGAGCTGCAAATAAAGGGTTTATTCAATTAAACAACTAAGTAATATAAAAGTAGAAGGGCATTTACGAAAAATGGTTTGCCATAAAGAGCAAACCATTTTTAAAGTAACTAATAGACAATTAGAAACAACTATTCTGTTTCTTGTTGCTTTTCTTTTTTTGCTGGATCCATCATTTCCATCAGTTTTAATCCCAATAAACCGTCCATTGCCGATCCTCCACCATTATTTCCTCCAATTAATACATCAGGAATTAGTTTGATATTGCCCTTTGCCAACTCTTCTGTAATCTTATAGCGTGTAAAGTTTTCTCCGCCCAATGCCTTTACAGCCAATTCGTAAGCCTCGGCGGTAGATTTACCAATGGCTAATATTTTACCTGCTTCTGCACTACCTGTCAAGGAGATTTGTTCTGCTTGTGCTGATGCCCTAAGTTTAATTGATTCAGATTCTGCTTGCGCCCTAGCTTTTGTAGCTTCTGCTTCGGCAAATGCACGCATCTTAGTAGCTTCTGCTTCGGCACCTACAGCTAGTTTTACACCGGCAGCATCCCCTTCCGATTTCTTTACGGTAGCACTCGCCGTTCTTTCGGCAATTTCTACACTTTGTTGCGCCTTTACTATATCTTTTTGCATATCGGCAATAGCAGTTTCCTTCTCCATGCCCTGCCTTGTTTCCTGTGCTTGTTTTTGGGTGTCGTAAGTTACTTTTTGTTCCTCCGCAATCTTTCTGTCAGTCAATGTTTTCATCAAAGATTCTGGCGGAACAATATCACCTATTAGCGTATCTACTGCGGTTACATTATATTCATCCAATACTTTCTTAATTTGTTCTTTAGCAGACTCTTGTCTTTCCTTTCTTGTGCTTAAAAAAGAAATCACATCGCTATCCTGCGCCGAGTTACGGAAGTAGTTACCAATGGTAGGCTCCAAAACCTGCGACACAAGGTTGACCATATTTCCAAAACGGGCAATAACCTTTGGTGCTTCGGTATTTGGCACATGAATAATTTGCGAAACATCCAGATTAAAAGGGAATCCATCCCTAGAACGTACCGTAATGGTAGACAAATTCTTATCAAGATTATGGGCTTCACTCCTACCACTCGCCCAATTGAGCACTAAATTGGTAGTTGGCACTAACTCTACTTTAGTTGTATATTTATTGATTGGATATTTACCAGGTCCTAACGGTTCAGACCACACACCTTTGCAACCTTTCTTCACAATATTGCCATGCTTAAAGTCTATTCCACTAGTATCAACTCCTTCCTGACCAATAAAGGAAATAACTACGCCCACATAGCCAATAGCAATCTCTGTCATCAACGTTTCTTCAATTACTACTGCCCACGGATTTAGGTTATAAGACCCCGCCAATATTACTTGAGGCTGCAAACCACGGTTTCCACCACTTTTTATAAACTTATCAAAGTCTTGGAAGTTATTATGTCCTTCTACAAGTTTACCTGCTATCTGTCCTTCCTCAATTGGCAATCCATCCAAAGCAGTTACGATGCCCACCATGCTTTCCTGAATACGAACCATATCCGTTACAGATACTTGAAACAATTGTGTATTGATACGATAAGAACCTGTGGTAATAAAAGAAGTTTGTCTACCTTTTTGTCCCCCACTATTAAGGAAAACTTCTGCATCCTGAAAGTTATCGCAGTCTACATGGTGCGCTAATATGTTGCCAGTAGGAATTTCGGCACCATCTTTTGCCATTATCAACCCAATTTGACCTTCGGGAATGATGGTAAACTTCTCCATAGTTACGCCATACTGCCAAAACCATTTACCGAAATACAAACCCGGTGCTAAAGCTTTTGCTTGAAAGCCCGCCTCGCCTTTTGTTGCGATGATACGGCCATCGGGCAATGATTTATTGAGTCCAAAAAGTACGAATTTCTTTGTAACAAGACCAATTCTATCTTCAGGAACAATGACCATCCCAAATAAGAACCTAAGAATTAGTTTATAACAAACAATAGCTACTATTAAAAGTATCAACCACCAGAAACCAAGAATTGGGTTTTCCATTTTGACGTTTTTTATTGAGATTCAAATGTAGGCGTAAAGTATTTACCGTGTATAACTGTTCCTAGTATTTATAGAAATATATTTTATTCACGAAAGAAACTACCTGCTTGCCACCGCTTTAGCTGCAATCCATCCGCTTGTCCATGCATTCTGAAAATTGAAGCCACCTGTTACCCCATCTACATCCAAAACTTCTCCAGCAAAGAACAAGTTAGGGACTTTTTTGCTCTCCATTTTGTTTGGATCTATCTCACTCAGTTTTATGCCTCCACAGGTTACAAATTCTTCCTTAAAAGTTGTTTTCCCATGCACATCAAACTGTTGTGCCGTTAATGTAGTTATCAATTTATTTTGGTTGGCAGAAGTAAGTTCTGCCCAACGAGCGTCTTCGCTAATCTTGCAGTGCAATAAAAAGTAGTTCCACAACCTATTTGGCAACCCAAATGGATTCTTATTGCCTATTTTCTGTGCAGCAAGTTCGTTTCTTAGACCATTCCATTGCTCACGAAGCTGTTGTTCATTACAATCATTTAACCAATTGACCATTATGGTAAATTTATAATCTTTGTTTGCCAGTTCTCTTGCCCCCCAAGCAGACAATTTAAGCACTGCTGGGCCACTGAGTCCCCAATGTGTAATGAGTATGGCACCAATAGTTTGCAGTTTGCTTCCAGCCAATTTTATTTGCACCGTCGGCACACTTACGCCCATCAATTCTATGATTGGATTCTTCGGAATATTAAAAGTAAACAACGAAGGAACGGGCGTTTCGATGGTATGTCCTAGCTTTTGCAACCAATCGAACTTGGCAAGGGTATTATATCCGCCTGCTGCCACACAAACAAAGTCTGCCTTGTAGGTATGTCTGCCTGTTTCTAATTGCCAATATTCATCTTGCTTAGAAATGGAGCCTACATCGCATCCAGTAATGATTTCAACTTTATACTTTGTAGCTTCTTTCAACAAACAATCTATAATAGTTTGAGAATCATTAGAAATAGGGAACATTCTACCATCAGATTCCTTTGTAATTTTCACGCCTCTTTCTTCAAACCAATCGATGGTGTGCGTAGTATTAAACCAATGGAAAGCTTTCCTCAAAAACTTTTCGCCCCTTGGGTAGTATTTAGCCAATTCGTCAATCTCGAAGCAAGCATGGGTTACATTACATCGTCCTCCCCCACTTACCTTTACCTTACTCAGTAATTTTTGTTGTTTTTCGAGCAATATAACGCGCAAACCTGCATTCATTTTTGCCGCATTTACTGCACAAAAGAATCCAGCAGCCCCTCCACCAATAACTATTAATGTCTTATTTTCCAATGATTATTCTTTTAAGTTTAAAGTTGAAAGTCAAAAGTCGAAAGTCATTAGTGCTTAGTTAAAAAGGACTGGTATATTTATTATAGACTTTTAACTTTCGACTCTTGACTTTCAACTTATTCCTCACACACCTCTTTTCCATCAACATTTACCGTCTCAACCTCTAGTGTAGAATGATGAATGTTTAAATGATGAAGGGTATGCTTTATTTCATGCTTAATTTTCTCGAAAGTGGCGATGTTGTTGTCCACCAATACCACATGTGCCGTCAATGCGTTCTGATTGCTACTCAAAGCCCAGACATGTATATGGTAAACATGCTTTATCTCCTTAAAACTTAGGATTGATTCTTCTACTTTTTTAAGATCAATGTTGCGAGGAACGCCATCTAAAGCAAGTCTGATGCTATCAGTGAGTAATTGCCAAGTACTTATCAATATCATAATGGCAATCACAAAGCTGATTGCCGTATCTATCCAAAACCATTGCGTATAATAGATGATAATACCCGATATTACAACACCAAAAGCAACCAACGCATCACTTAGCAAGTGTAAGTATGCCCCCATGATGTTAATGTCTTTATCCTTGTCCTTAAAAAAGAGCCAAGCTGAGATTCCATTTACAAAAATGCCAGCAAAAGCTACAACCGAAACAGTTGTTCCCTGTATAAAAACAGAATTTTGAAGCCTATTTATTCCTTCCCAGAGTATTCCTGCCGTTACAAACAACAGTAATACTGCATTTACCAATGAGTTCAGAATGGTTGCGCGCTTATAGCCGTAAGTGTATTTATTGGTCGCCTTTGATTTGGACAATTTAAAGGCAAACATGGATAATAAAAGGCTAAATACATCTGTTGCGTTATGGCCCGCATCTGATAACAAGGCCAAAGAAGACGTAGAAAACCCAATAATTACTTCTGCAACAACAAAAGCAGTATTGAGAACAATTCCGATGATAAAAGCAGGATTCACATTAGTAACTTCATGGTGATGGTGACCATGATGCCCTTCGTGATGATGATAATGACCTTTTTCTGGCTCTTTTGCCATAGCTCCCTTAATTTGACTTATTCAAATATAGCAGCCAATTTTGGATTTATGGAACAGATTTATTCTACATTAGTAACCTGTTACCTCTTGCTTATCTTATTTAGAGAAATATTGCGTTGCAAATTGCATTTAAACCTAGTAACCCCATCCAAACGCAGGTGTTGGTGCTTGGTGGATCTCCCCTTCATACGTTTTCGCCACATCCTAAAGCTAGATGGCTTACTATTCTGTCGCATTAATTCGATAGTTTCCTTTTCTCTCAATCCAAATTGAAATTCAATTGCTTCAAAAGGTGTTCTATCTTCCCATGCCATCTCAATTATCCTATCTATATCTATTGTTGTTATTATTGTTTCTTGTGTCAATCTATTATATTTTAACAGAATAACACATTCTCAAGAAAAGTGTTTGCAAGTTCTTGTTTAAATGCCCTTCTTCAACCCCACATTTATCCCAATTTATGCTACAATTGTTACTGAAGCATCCTCAAGTGTAGTGTGATTTACAAATTTCAGAATTATACGCGCCGTAAGC
>CANCVE010000073.1 GCA_947381435.1 Chitinophagaceae bacterium | reverse complement strand
ATTTATACTGCCATATTTCCTAAAAATATGAAGTCGTTTAATTCAGGTACAAAACTAGAACGCATAAATGCAGTAGCACAACTAGAAATAGCCCTTACTGGCAAAGTAGGTTTGGAAACCACATTGACCGATGTAACCACCTTCTCGGGTAAACTAATAACCGCCGACACTACTCAGTCTGGCAGCGTTGGAACAACCACCACCGCAAGCGAAGACGTGGAGAAAGCAAGAATTACGGCAATGGTAATGTTGTATTCTATTTTAGGGCAATGTATTGGGCATTTGGCAGAAACGCCAAAATTAATAACTGTTTTGTTTAACCTAAATGTGATAAGAAACACGTTGCAAACTATATTTACTGGAGCCATTAAAAAAAATGCCTTTGAAACTTTTGCCCAAAGAACATTGGCAGAAGATGATACAATTGATTTTACAAATGATGGTGATAGTTTATTAGGCATGTATATGGCCGAAAACCCTGATGAAGGCCCTGCAGGCTATACGGTGATTAGCATACTTTCTAGAAAAACGGATACTATTCCGGTAAGTTCATTTATTGGTAATACTTCAAATACTTTTCTGTGCGTTGTAAACCTATCAGATACTTTGGCAGGGCATTATAATGTGAATGTAGCGTAACAGTGAACAGTAATCAGTAAATAGTGAAGGAGGTAGTGGGGAAGATAAAACTTCTTTGCTGCCTCTTTTCTTTTGGCTTAGAATTATCAACTCACGATTCACGACTTCCGATTCACGATTCACTATTTTCTATTAATTAGCCCTTTAGTTTTACTTTTGACTTCTCTAAACAATGGCTTGTATGATTATTCGTCTGTTCCTCAAAAGAATTCTAGTCACTTTTTCTCTATTTACAGTGTTGCTTTCCACTACCACCACTCCCCTCTTTGCGCAGGTATGGCAGTGGAGTACGCTGTTTAAAAACGAAAAACCGAATACACCCGAAGCAAGAGCCTTTTTGTGGATACCCGAAAACTGCAAGAAGGTAAAGGGTGTGGTAGTGGCACAGAACAACATGGAAGAATTGTTGATACTGGAGCATGGCAACTTCCGTAAGCAACTTTCCAAACTTGGCTTTGCGGAGATATGGGTGAATCCCCCTTTCGATCATGTATTCAACTTTAACGAAGGCGCCTACGAAACATTCAATAACATCATTAATAGTTTGGCAAATGTGTCAGGCTATGACGAACTAAAGGTTGCGCCCGTAGTGCCAATTGGTCATTCGGCTGCTGCTAGCTGGCCGTATTATTTTGCTGTATTAAAACCGCAGCGTACACTCTGCGCTATATCTGTAAGCGGACAATGGCCTTACTTTAGAGATAAAAACTTTGCGCCAGACATCTGGGATGAGAAAACATTGGATTATGTGCCTTGTTTGGAAACAATGGGCGAATATGAAGACGCTGCTACTTGGAGTACAGAGGGACTGAAAGAACGTTCGGAGCAGAAATACTTGCCACTGAGTATGTTGGCTTGCCCTGCCGAAGGTCATTTTGCTACAACAGACAAGAAGGTAGATTACATTGCCTTATACATAAAGAAGGCAGCACAATACCGACTTTCTGGTAAGATAAATGCAGATGGATACCCCGATTTAAACTTGATTAATCCCTCCTATTCAGGTTGGCTGATGGAGAAATGGATTCCAAATAAAGCTCCTACTACTATCGCCGCACCAATAGCCAAATACAAGGGTGATAAGAATGAGGCTTTCTGGTTTTTTGATGAAGAAATGGTAAAGGCAACGGAAGTATATCAGGCGGAATATAGAAATAAGAAGGCGGAATTATTGGCGTACTTGCAAGATGGGCAAGTGGTAAAACAAAGTAATACGCACTTACAAGTTTCTTTAAAGTTTATGCCTGAATCCGATGGTATTAGCTTTAAACTGAAAGGCGGTTTTCTGGATACTGTGCCCGGAGAAAGCCCGAGACCATCAACGTGGACGGGCATTGCGGTGGATAGTGCTATTGGTCATGCATTGGGGAATGTACCGGTATCAATAAATAAGGTTATTGGCCCCTTTAAAAAGATAAACGACAGTCTATTTCAAATATCTTTTGATAAGACAATCACTAACAAAGCAAGCAACTATACACTAACATTTGCAGCTACTCATCCCGGAGACACAGCTTATAAACCCGCAGTGCAACAGGCCGAAATGAAAATACCTGCAACCAACAATGAAGGAGCTGAACAGTCAATCAGTTTTGAACCAATAGGAAATAAACAGGTAGCCACTAAGGAGATGGAACTTAAGGCAACTTCGTCGGCTAATCTACCTGTTCATTTTTATGTATTGGATGGTCCGGCGGAAATAGTGGGAAACAAGTTAGTGTTTACGGCTATTCCGCCACAGAGTAAGTTTCCGGTGAGGGTAACTGTGGTGGCTTGGCAATATGGTAGCAGTGTAGAGCCAAAGGTGAAAACGGCGAAATCAATTGCCCAAACATTTTATATAGATAGATAATGGGGATTAACCGCAAAGAGCGCGAAGACTTTACACAGAGAAAAAGAAGAAAAAAGAAAGATTAGCACAGAGAAAATAGAGTATTCAACATATGGTAATTTAGAGTGTTCATTTTATATCAAGTAACATGGTTTTCGCTTGTATTTTATTTGCGAAATAACTTTAGAATTATCTCTTTTAATTTCTCTGCGATTTCTTTGCGTAAAGTCTTCACGCTCTTAGCGGTTATTTTTAAATTCAAACACCTCTTTTGCCAGTGCATACACTATATATTTTTGGAGAGAGAAACCTGAGTATGGCGCCGAATACAATTGCAAAAGCAATCATACAAGTGGGCAAGAGGATAAACAGCAGCAATCTATTGTACATAAAGAAAGGAAAATAGCGGTAAACAAAACACAAACTATAGTTGATGAATGGCACATGAAAAACATAAATGATGAACGAAAACGAGGTAAGCCATACAAACCAAGGCTTATTCATACAATAAGAAACTACGCTGTTACTGCCATACCAAACAGTGATTAATCCAGACACAACCGTTGTTTTATATAATAAGGATAGGATGATAAAAGAAACGATGCCCCAATGTAAATGGAAGGCTAGAAATGTTTTCAGGATACTTGCTACTAAGAAAACGGGTAGCCAATACCTTAATGACAATTTGCTTGATGGTGTATTGAGATTGAAGTTTGTTTTTTGAATATAAATACCTAACGAAAAGAATAACATCCCCTCCCCTTCTATCAATGGTGTGCCGAATGTGTGAAACCACAAAAATGCCCATAACCCAAACCAAAGCTTAGGGCTTTTTTGGATAGCACTAAGAATGTAAGGATATGCCGCATTGTATATCAGCAAACTCCTGATAAACCATAACTGAAAAGCAATTGGGAAGAATATCCATCGGAGTAATAAAGCGCCCCAACCTATCTGATTATACAATCTGTTATCGCCTAGCTGATCTAGTTGTGCATCTTTCCAAGCCAAAGAAGTGGCAGGAAATGATTGCCAAGCATAAGTAATTAATAAGGCAACTGCACTCCATATAAGGTATGGAATCAGCAATGTTTTAAGTCTTTTCCGCATCCTTATTTTGTAAGGATCAGCATCTTTTATCGCAAATAAGTAGCCCGACATTAAAAAGAATAAAGGGATTATAAACCTTAATAATCCATTGGCAAGCCAATATTCAATAAATGTGGTGATGGTTAATGGTTCTTCTATAATGCTAAATGGTTGTAAATAACGATTGTGTAGGTTATACCCATGAATAAACACCACTGCAGTAAGCGATATAAAAGTGAAAAACCTAAACTTCCTGCTAATAAATGCTTCCATACACAATCATTATAAAACGTAAAGTTATTGGGATGATTTGTATTAATGATTAAATGATTTGAATGAAAGAAATGAACCCACCCCCTGAAGGGCAATGTCATTGAGTTAAGGTTTTTTTCGCCACAAAGACACTAAGGCTCAAAGAAGCACAAAGAAAAAAGGAAAGAAAAGTTAAGCAAAAAGGTGCATGTTTCTTGAACCGCTCCTTTAGTGCCCTAAAAGTGTAACGTTTTACCTACAATTAGGAACCCCTTTGCGTATCCTTTGCGAAGAAACTTTGCGTTCTTGGCGGTTAACCTTTCTTTTTCTGTTAAATTAATGACATTGCCCTGAAGGGGCAATGCAATATGTAATATGATGTTACAATGAGTTATGCAATTTTGGCACAGGTGCTTTACAATCTCTGTAATTTTTACACCAGTATTGTCAAATTAAACAGAAGCAGTTTTGAAATGACAAAGCTATAACTGAAAATTTGGCTTGAATATACCTAGTGGCACAGTTCTCGCCAACTCGACTCGAAAATTTAATTCTTTAATTCAAAAATTAATAATTATGGCTTCTGAAAAGTTAAACATCACCCCGCTTCATGACAGAGTGATTGTAAAGGCAGCTGCTGCCGAAGAAAAAACTGCTGGTGGAATCATTATACCAGATACTGCAAAAGAAAAACCACAACGTGGAGTTGTAGTTGCTGTAGGTACTGGTAAAAAAGATGAACCAATGACAGTGAAAGAAGGCGATACTGTATTGTATGGTAAATATGCCGGAACAGAAATCGCTGTAGAAGGACAAGACTTATTGATAATGAGAGAAAGCGACATCTTGGCGATTGTTTAGTTTATTGGATAACTAAACTGACAGATGTGCTAATGCATCGAGAACCACATTAGCAAATTATCTATTAATTTTTCTAATTACTTAAATTAAATTAAGAAATGGCAAAGCAAATTTTCTTCGATATCGAAGCAAGGAACAAAATGAAAAAAGGCGTTGACACTTTGGCAAACGCTGTAAAAGTAACATTAGGACCTAAAGGTCGTAATGTGGTAATAGAAAAGAAATTCGGTGCACCACAAGTAACTAAAGATGGTGTTTCTGTAGCAAAAGAAATTGAATTAGAAGACCCAATTGAAAACATGGGTGCTCAAATGGTGAAAGAAGTAGCTTCTAAAACTGCAGATATTGCAGGTGATGGTACTACTACAGCAACTGTTTTGGCACAATCTATCATTAGCGAAGGTTTAAAGAATGTTGCTGCTGGCGCTAATCCAATGGATTTGAAGCGTGGTATTGATAAAGCAGTTTCAAAAGTAATTGCTAACTTGAAATCTCAATCTCAAGCAGTTGGTGACGACAGTAAGAAGATTGAACAAGTAGCTACTATTTCTGCTAACAGTGATGCTGTAATCGGTAAATTGATTGCTGATGCAATGGCAAAAGTTGGTAAAGAAGGGGTTATTACTGTAGAAGAAGCAAAGGGTACTGATACTACAGTTGATGTAGTAGAAGGTATGCAGTTTGATCGTGGTTATATCTCTCCATACTTCGTTACTAACAGCGAAAAGATGGAAGTTGAATTGCAAAATCCTTACATCTTAATCTATGATAAGAAGATTTCTGCAATGAAAGACATTCTTCATATCTTGGAGAAAGTGGCTCAAAGTGGTCGTCCATTGGTAATCATTGCCGAAGACTTAGAAGGTGAAGCATTGGCTACATTGGTAGTAAACAAATTGCGTGGTACTATCAAGGTTGCTGCTGTAAAGGCTCCAGGCTTTGGTGACCGCAGAAAAGAAATGTTGACTGATATTGCTATCCTTACTGCAGGAACAGTAGTGAGCGAAGAGCAAGGTTACAAATTAGAAAATGCTGATTTAACTTATTTGGGTCAAGCATCTTCTATCACTATCGATAAGGATAATACTACTATCGTTGGTGGTAAAGGAACTAAGGAAGCTATTCAAGCTCGTGTAAACCAAATTAAGGCACAAGTAGAAAATACAACTTCTGATTACGATCGCGAAAAATTACAAGAGCGTTTGGCTAAATTGAGCGGTGGTGTTGCAGTTTTATACGTAGGTGCTGCTACAGAAGTAGAAATGAAAGAAAAGAAAGACCGTGTGGATGATGCACTTCACGCTACACGTGCTGCTGTAGAAGAAGGTATTGTTCCTGGTGGTGGTGTTGCTTACATCCGTGCTATCGAAAGTTTAGAAGGATTTAAAGGCGAAAACATTGATGAGACAACTGGTATCCAAATTGTTAAACGCGCTATCGAAGAACCTCTTCGTCAGATTGTGGTTAACAGTGGCATTGAAGGTTCTATCGTGGTTCAAAAAATTAAAGAAGGTAAAAGCGACTTTGGTTTTAATGCACGTACCGAAGTTTACGAAAACCTATTGGCTGCTGGTGTTATTGATCCTACTAAGGTTACCCGTGTAGCTTTAGAAAATGCAGCGTCTATTGCAGGTATGTTGTTAACAACAGAATGCGTTATTGCTGACAAGCCTAAGAAAGATGAAGGTCATTCTCATGGTGCTCCTGATATGGGCGGTATGGGTGGATATTAATCTCCCGAGTTTACAAATAATAAATCCCTGCTTACTGCAAAGTGAGCGGGGATCTTTGTTTCAATTCAAAGGTGCATACGCAAAAACCACATTGAATTGTTGGCAATGTATAGTGGCAAAACTATACTTTGAAAAATCTGGGTTCCCTTTAATGGTATATGTTTGGTTTCCGGCAAATGCCTTTAGGTTACCTAAATCAATTATGTGAACCGGAGTGGCTTCCTGTGCCAAATAAATATGTACGTCGGGGCCATTAGTAGAGGTGAAATCCTCAAGAACAAGAGTGTATACACCCGCTTTTTTATAAACTTTTACCAACCCATTAGCATATTCACCCATACTTGGTATCAATGTGCCGCTTAAAACAAGTGTTTGGGTAGTATCCATACTTGTGCTATCAACTATAGTGGGTGTAGTATTTGAACCTTTACCTACGCCAGACTTCGTACAACCAACTATAAAAATGAACACAATGAAAACAAACTGCATTATCCATTTCATGATTAGACATTTAATTGTAATTGAATTATTTTTATTTAAAACTGATAAGTTAAAGCCAATCCAAAAGCATTCACCTTGTTCCTGAATCTATTAACCTGTGTACCATCAGGAGCAACTTGATAAATATCAGGAGTTGTGGTTTTATATTCAGAAAAAAGGAACTGGTAAACACCCCGCACTCCACAATGATTGGTCAAGTTGTACCTTAAATAGAATTCAGAATTTAGGCTTCCTAAATCATTGTCTCCAGTCAATAATAAATTAAAAGCAGAAGGTTTCGCCTTACTTTCAAGTGTGGTTGCGCCATTGCTTGTTAGTATGGCACTTGTAGTTCGTCCTACGGTAAAGCCTATCACATCTATGTTTACACCACCATACCATTTGGGGCTAAAATGATAGCCCGCATTAAAAGTAAGATTGGTAGAAAATGTAAGGGGACGCTGTACGGTGAGTGTATCGAAGTTTTGCTCTTCTTGCGTAGCCAAAACAATTAAAAAAGGGATTGTGGTAGAGCGTGCCAACTTTGCCGGAGCTGTGATATAATTACGTTTCACACCAAAATAGCTGGTGGTGCGTATGCCTGCACCTAAATCCCAACGGTGCTTTTTGCCCAAGCCCCAATTATATATATATGAGGCTGCAATACTGTTTTCAGACTGCCCAAGCGTTACGGCCAAGTCGGCCAATTGGCTTTGTTTCTTGTATTGCGCATTTGCAGTACCAAAAGCAACAACCAACAGTAATATTGCGGTTATTTTTTTCATATATGAGTTACATTGTAATTTCATTAACATTACATACGTGACTCTTAAGAAATCCTTACAAAAATTTGAAAAAAACAAATTACAAATTTGGTTCTCCTCCCAATTAAGAATGCAGTTATGGGTACTACAATAGTTTTGTAGTGTATTCTCAAAAAAAATCAATTAATTGAGAATTTATATTGGTTGAAATATATTCTCATTGGGTTGAAATATATTCTCACTGGGTTGAAATATATTCTCACTGGGTTGAAATATATTCTCACTGGGTTATAATATATTCTCACTGGGCTGAAATATATTCTCACTGGGTTGAAATATATTCTCACTGGGTTGAAACATATTCTCCATGGGTTGAAATATATTTTAATTTAAGACCGTATTAATGAATAAGTACAGCAGCTCCTTTAGAAGTAATTTTCTTTCCAGATGTTTTATAATAGACTAACGTCCATACAAAAGTGCCAGAATCTTGCATTAGACCATCAATCTTACCATCCCAACCATTATTTAAATCATGGCTTTCAAATACTAGTTTTCCGAATCGGTTATATACTTTAAAAGTTAATCTCTTAATGGTATTTCCATTAGAAAAAGGGCGGAGAACCTGATTGTATGAATTTGCTATACTAAAAGGATTAAAGGCCGAAGGCACATATAGTGTATCGCAATTGCCGGGAGAAACAGACATAGTTATGGTGTTACTCTTGGTGTTTTTATTGGTGGGACACTTAATGCTACTGGTAAGTATACAGCTTATATTATCACCATTACGGAGCGTAGAACTCTCGAAGGTATCAATGTTTATCCCTAAGTTCCGGTTATTAATTTGCCATTGATAAATTGGGTTATTTCCACCATAAGTACTACTTGCTTCAAATAAAACAGTATTGCCAATACATACAGCATCACTGTTTGCAGTAATACTAATAGTCGGTGTAAAGTTTGGCAATAAAAGCACTTTAATCACATTACTCTGCACTGTGTTGGTAGTTTGGCAAATGGCATTACTAGTAACAGTGCATCTAATATTGTCTTTATCTCTTAGGATATTACTAGTAAATATACTATCCTTGGCAGGTGCAGCTATTCCATTTACATCCCATTTAAAAGTAGGTTTATTACCTACATCTGTAGTGGAGGCAATAAAGGTTGCCCGCGCCCCATCGCAAATAGAGTCAGTACCCGTTACTACTATTGAAGGGGTTGTCTTTGTAATAATTTTTATGTTTACTGATCTATAGAGACTATCACACCCCTGATCACTATAGATTGTATCTTTCACAAGGGTACTGGAAAAATAAGCATTGCCATTTAGCACCACGCTATCGCAAGCCGACATGGTAGTATCCTTTGGTTTGGGCACAATTGGTTTTACGGAAATATCTACAATTCTATACAAGCTATCGCAACCGCCTACACCTCTCAAAGTATCTCGCTTTGTAGTGGAAGCGGTATAGTTAGTTCCATCATAAAAAACATCATTACAGCCACTCAATGAAATACGCTTTGTTTTTGCTGTAATGAATTTGATATTGCTCCTGATAATGCTATCACAACCACTATTAATTTGTATGGAATCCAAATAGCTACCTGGTGTATTATAAGTGTGTTTACCAATATTTACAGAAGATCCTTTACAAATATCTATATCACGTACAAAATAATTTCCTCCATACAAATGATAGCTAGAATGCAAGGTATCTCTACAACCATTAATGTTTACCATCTCCTTAATGGCATAAATACCAGTATCGGCAGCGGTAATAAATGGAATATTTAGGGTATCACCTGTGTAGCTAAAGTTTGTACCTTTTGACCAATTGTAAGTATAGAATACTGATGCCCCATAAAACAATTGTATACTATTGGCACAAGCAGAAGCAATAGACTTGATGGGGAGAAATGATAAAGTATCAACAGTAATATTTGTAACAGATACATTGCCACATTTATCATATATACGTGCAGTATAAATACCCACCTTCGACATAGTGAAAACATTGGATCGCTGTACTGGAAATCTTTTTGGACCTTTTATTATCTCGTATTGAAAGGGAGGCATTCCTTTAGAACTATCTGGAATTATCTCTACTTCGATATTGTGACCACAAATGATAGAATTTGAAGAGCTGATGGAAGGTGGTTGATAATTAATAATTCTGACGGTATCTGTAATGGTACTACAAGCATTGTTATTGGCAATTGGCGTACCTGTGGAATTGGCTCCAAAAAAGTAGGACATAGCATATTTACCTGTAGGTAAATTTACCAAAACAGTATCCACCGTAGGTTTAAATGCACTAAACTTTGCTAACTCTATAAAATCGCCTGTGGCTAAATTTTTGAAGCCAACAGAGCCTTCACCAGAATAAGTAAAATAAACAAAATTCTTATTAGAACACTTGCTTTGAAATTTTGGATTACTGAATTTCAAGCTTCCTAAGTCGGAAGATTTTACAACAAATGAGTCTGTTAAACTACCGCAAGTATCTTGTATCCTAAAAACATATTTACCCACTGGCAAAGACTTTAGAATAAAAGACCCATCAGAAGTAAATATATCAACAGGATAAGTAATGGTATTAGTATAAGCATAGCCAGGCTTAGTACTTCCAAAAGAAGTAGGACCAGAAAGAAGCGTTAGTTTGGCATTAGTACCAAATCCGGCTGTAATAATGGTAGCTGCTGCAACTGAATCCAAACATGAACCAGGATATATTTGTTTTGCAGCTATCATTTTTATGATTGGAACAGGAGAAGGAACTGTATCTGTTTTTGTAAATAGAAGCCCACATCCATCAGTAACTGTTAGTTTATAAACTGAGTCCTTAGGATTAGTTCCTGATGCCGGGAAATAATTAATTACATCATAATGTGTTCCTCCAATATCATTACTACTAATGGTACTATCTGTAATTATCTTATTGGTAAAAACGTCTGTTACAGAGTAATGTATAGGAGGACTTTTTAGTCCATTAATACCACTGCCAAAAGTATATGCAACTAAAGTGGTGATGGTAGAACAATTAGCAAAATCTTTCTTAAAAACTGGTGTAAACTTATAAGAATCATACTCTACAGAATATGAGTTAGAATTACCACAAGAAGCATTTTTCATGGTAATACCTATCGAATCTCCGTAAGTTAAATTTGCGAAAAGCTGTTTAATTATAAGCGTATGAGAACTCGTATTAAACAAGCTACTATCGATTATTGTACTTGGAGAACCGATGGTGGGGTTAGATGTTCCATTTTTTGTTTTATAGTTAATAATGCCTTGAACATCACTAGTATCTGATGGCAACTTGACTGCAAATGTGAGCATTATTGTATCGCAGCCTATCTTACTTATTGAACTGATGTTTAATCGACTCTTGGCACTTGGCTTAACTATATTTTTACTAGTTGTACTATAACTTCCACAAGCATCCGTAACCCTAACAGTATAATCGCCGTCGGGGAGATTATAAAAAGTATCACTACTTTGTGGAACGCTTGTTACTGCTGATGGGGCTATTAGCTGCCATGTATAGGGTGCATATCCTGTTCCTGCTTTTATGTTACCAATTAGTGTTCCGTCAAATCCGCCAGCACAATAAGGACTTATAGCTATCGGATCGAAAAGTAGGTCATTATAACTTCCAATTATTACTACCTCTTTTTGGGTAGCAATCTCAGAGACTGCATCCATAACCTGAATGGTGTAATTACCTGGCGGAAGAGAACTAAACACATTATTTGTTTGAACGGGCTGGGTTAGAGGCCCTGCAATGATGCTATAAAATATTTGCGGTTTATCTGTTGTGGCAAATACGGTAATGGAACCATTGTTGGGACAAGTACTAATTGTGGTATGTACTGAGTCTATTTTTATGGAAGCAAAAGACATCTTGGATAAACCAAAAATGACAATTACAAGCAGTAATAATCTTCGTTTCAATGGATTCAATATTGAGGTAATAGTAAGATTGATAAGTAAAAATAGGGGTAAATTGTAAATAATGTTAAATTTCTTTAAGTCATTATTCTTACAATTTTTGTCAATTCATTTAAAAACATTATTTTATCAAATAATTCATATTATCCTATACGTTTACTGCCTAATTTGCGCAACATATATTCATCTACACAGAAATAGTACATCATGAAAAAGAAAATTCTTGTAATTACAGGCATCAGCCTATTAGTCTTGGTAGTTGCTGCAGTGGCGCTACCATTTATATTTAAAGGAAAGATTGAGGGTATGGTGAAGGATAGCATTAATAAAAACATTAATGCCAAGGTTGATTTTACGGACGTAAGCCTATCTATTTTCAGACATTTCCCGAAACTTTCTGTAGCATTAGATAACCTGCAAGTGATTGGTGTGGATGATTTTGCAGGCGACACACTTGTTTCTGTGAAAGATTTCGACTTGTCTCTAGATATAATGAGTGTGATAAGTGGCGACCAAATGAAGATTGCCTCGATAGATTTAAACGAACCTCGCATTCATGCCATTGCTACAAAGGACGGAAAAGCCAACTGGAACATTACTAAACCTACACCTGAAACACCAACTGAAAAGGAAAGTAAGCCTTTTAAAATGAGCCTGAAACATTATGGAATACACAATGGATATATTAGCTACAACGACCAGGCATCTAACATGAGTATGGAAATAGTGAACCTTGAACACAATGGCAACGGGGACTTCACGTCGGACTTGCTTACATTAGCAACAAAAACTTCTGCCGATACCATCACTTTTAAATATGGCGGTATCCCTTACTTGAATAAGGTAAAGGCGAGCATTGATTTAGATATAAAAATAGATAATCCACAAAGGAAATACAGTTTTGAAACTGACAAGATTCAGTTGAATGATTTACAGGTTTCTACTGGTGGTTCTTTCCAGTTTTTGGATGATAGCACTTACAATATGGATATATCCTTCAAGTCGCCTTCTACCAGCTTTAAAAGTATATTGTCGTTCATTCCTTCCATCTATCAAAACAACTTTACCAGCATAAAAACTAGTGGTCAGGCTGCACTTAATGGATTTGTAAAAGGTAATTATAGCAAAAAACAACTTCCAGCTTTTCAGTTGAACCTCTCTGTAAAGGATGGTTTCTTCCAATATCCTGAGTTGCCTGCGCCTGTGAAGAATATTAATTTTCAGGTTAAAGTAGATAATCCAGATGGAATAACAGATCATACCGTTGTTGATATTCCACAAGGACATATAGAATTGGCAGAAGAACCTTTTGATTTCAAGTTGCTGGTTAAGACGCCAATATCCGACTTGTATGTAGATGCTGTTGCAAAAGGAAAACTAGACTTATCGAAGGTGGCGCAGTTTGTGAAACTGCCCGATGCAACACAAATAAAAGGTTTATTAAATGCCGACATGGCTATGAATGGCAACACAAATGCACTGAAAGCAAAGCAATATGACAAGTTTAATGCAAAGGGAACTATCGCGCTGAACAACTTTTACTATGCCTCTAAGGATTATCCAAAGGGTGTGCAGGTTAATTCATTTTTAATGACCTTCAATCCTAAAAATGTTACCCTAAATAATGCGGATGGTCAGTACATGGATACCAAGTTTGCTGCCAATGGATATTTGAACAACGTGTTGGATTATGCCCTAAAGAATGAACCACTTGATGGTGTTTTAACCTTTAAAGCAGGGTATATTAACTTAAACGAGTTGATGGGGGTTTCGGCAGATACTGCTACAAAAGGTACTGCAGCTTCTGCCCCTTTCTTGGTTCCAAATAACTTGAACCTTACTTTGAATGCTGCAATTGACAAGGTGTTATATAATAAATTGACTATTGAAGCATTGAGTGGTGCATTGCAAGTTGCAGATGAAACCGTTAAAATGACGAACATAAAGGGGAATGCATTGGACGGACAAATGACTATTAATGGCTCCTATTCAACCAAAGTAAATAAAAAGAAACCTGAGATTTCATTGTCCTATGATGTAAAAAATGTGGATGTACAAAAGACATTCTTAGCATTTAACACTGTTCAAAAACTAATGCCTGTAGGCGAATACTTGGGTGGTAAGATGAGCTCTCAACTAACGATGAAAGGTAACTTGGGTGATAATATGACGCCAGACATGAACACAATGAATGGAAATGGCAACATGTTGTTGATACAAGGTGTACTTAGCAAATTTACCCCTGTAGCAAAGGTGGCACAAGTGCTAAACATCAATCAATTAAATCAGGACATTTCCTTAAAAGACCTGAAGGGAGTGTTTGAATTTGCCAATGGGAAAGTATTGGTAAAGCCATTTAATGTAAAAATGAAGGACATTGACATGGAAATAGGCGGGCTTAATGGGATTGATAAATCGATAGACTACACGGTGAATATGAAGATACCACGAGCCTTGATGGGCAATCAGGGTAATGCGCTAATCAATAACCTAACAGCACAAGCTGCAAGTAAAGGTGTTCCGGTAAAGGTGGCTGACATTGTGAATCTACAAGTAAAACTTGGTGGTTTCATGAATAACCCTACAGTAAAGACTGACTTGAAACAAACTGCTGGCAACCTTGCCCTTGATTTAAAACAACAGGCTACAGACTTTGCTAAAGCCAAGGTTGATAGCACTAAAAAAGCAGTTACGGCCACGGTAAAAGATACGATTGCCTCTGTGAAGAAGCAACTATTGCAAGATGCAAAAACAGAACTTACCAAGAAACTATTGGGCGGAAAGGACAGTGCAGGTAATGCTGCAGACCCTAAAAAGACACTTGAAGAAGCAGGAAAGGGCTTACTGAAAGGATTTAATCCGTTTAGGAAGAAAGGATAGTTTTTAATTGATAATTGTGAATTGATAATTACGGTTTTACTCTCTTTTGCGTTAGTTGCACAAGATGTCAAGTCATACACCTGCCTATGGCATCTCGTACATAAACAGGTGTGATATTATACATAAGTTGGTGACATAATAAACATAAGCAGGTGGCATATCATACACAAGTTGATGGCATACTACACATAAGCAAGTGGCATATCATACACAAGTTGGTGGCACCACATACATCAGGCATGGCATTACATACACAAGTGTGTGGCAAGTAGTACATAAGCAGTTGGCATATCATGCATAAGCTCTTGCATTTCATTGTGTTTTATAGTACACAAGAAGTAGATTTATAGGGGAAAGAGAAGAAGTGAAGTATAAACAAATAAGGCTATCCAACTGGGGATAGCCTTATTTTGTTAGTGCTGTTATTTAGGTAATAATGATATAGCCTTATTAAGCTGTGGATCATCAACCACATTATCTGGTAAGAAAATCTGATCGGGGGTAACCTTTACAACGTAATCAGGAGGAAATCCTTTCCCTTCGTAAATTTTGTTATCTAAATACTTAAACATACAAGAAGAAGTGTACACGCTACCATAGTAGTAAGTAATACCATAGTCGACATTAGTACCAAGGTTTCCGAAACTAAAAGAACCTGCATTGAAATCAGAATTCTGAGTAAGTGGTCCATTTGCGCCCCAAGTAGTATCACCTACAAAGATGCTATTTGGCAATGCCTTTACTGTCATAGCGGTTAATTCGGCCATACTTGCAGATAATCCATCAGCTAAAACAGCAATAGGTTTATTGAAGCCAGAAGGAAATGCATACCAAGGTTTCACAATAGCATCAGCCCAAGGAGTATAGTCTAATCTTCCTGGCCCACTTTTGCTTTTAGTATATCCAATCTTCAATGGTTTAGAAACTAGCCTACCCAAAAGAAAATTAAGATCAGAGGTTTCTCCCCCACCGTTTCCTCTAACATCAATTATTAAACTAGTTACTTTAGGATCAGTAAGCTTAGTAAAGAAATTATCTATCGAAGCTTTTACATTGGGGTTTGTGCCAGACTGATATTGGGACAACAACGAGAAAGTACTGAAAGAAAAGTATAAGATATTGGTATTTTTAATCATTCCAGATACAGAATAAAAACCTGACAACGAATCGTATCCAGCTACTTTATCTTCCAAGTACATTGAGTCGACGCCAACATTATAGTAATTAATATTGTCAGGATATAATTGAGTGATAGAACCATTTTTGTCCATAAACAGATTACCAATAAACTCAGGATTCTCCCACTTCCTATCCAAAGATGGATTAATTCCGTAGCCAGTAATCAGAGAAAGGCTATAGTGAGAATCTACAAGTCCGTCAACGATTTGTTTAAAGAGTCTTGCCGCTTTAAGTGCTATCATATCGCTACTGTAGAGTGCAACTTCATCATCTAATCTCTTAAATGCCGGGGCAAAATCTCTATGAACTTTATCCCAATCTGTCTTTTCTATACTCCAAAACACATACGTTTTGTTCATTGAATTCCAGAAGTCTTCGAAAACTTGAGAATAGTTTACGGTATAAGTAGAACCTACCTGATTGGTAGGCGATACTTCTTTATGGCAAGAAGAGAGTGTTAATATAAATGCTACCAAAAGGAAAAGTCCCTTTGATTTACTGTAAATATTATTGATTATTTTTTTCATTTGAATAGATTAGTTTGTAGTAGTAATATTTGCTTTAGGCGCTTTCTTCTTGCAACAAGTATGCACTTTACGAGTAACGCCAATAAAGATTGTACCCGTTTCGTTATTGCGCGCATCTTGACCATATTGATAATTATTCTGCTGGTCCGTAAGTGCATCAGCATAT
Organism: Chitinophagaceae bacterium; assembly: GCA_947381435.1. GTDB lineage: Bacteria > Bacteroidota > Bacteroidia > Chitinophagales > Chitinophagaceae > Parasediminibacterium. The sequence goes on along the minus strand of CANCVE010000073.1, from coordinate 6,155 downwards.
TTAAACTCAACAAAGAAGTTTGTTTTAGAAGTAGCTTCGTAATTGATACCTAAACCAGCTGTAATACCAAATTCAAACCTTCTATCTCTAGTATTATCAAAATGATACTTCTGGTCATAATAATAAGGTGTATAATCATCAAACACAGATTGACTCATTACTACAGGATCTATCGGAGGATCAACAGCGGGATTGTAAGCAGGATTGTAAGGTTTTTGATCTAAAATATTTGGAACAGCCCCTTTAATGTGGCTAGAAGCCCAATAAGCACCATAAACACCTAGATCGACAAATCCTTTCAATTTCTTTGCACCAAAGTAGAACTTTGCAGAGACTGGCAATTGCAAATAGTTATTATCATTCCTTTGATAAATACCCTTATAATAACCGGTGCGCTGTATTTGGTAGTTTTTCTGAATGAATCCTGGTGTAGCTTCAAGCGAGAACCAATCATTTACCTTGTATTGTAATACCGCCGAAAGGGCAAATCCGTTTTTTGGAACAATCTCTGTAGCATTGAGACTTGAAACATTTGTAACCAGATAGTTTTGGTTACCCCCTACTTCTGCTCCAATATAAAATTGGGCGCTAACTTTGGTAAACACCCCAACCATGGCTAAGATGCCAATGCAGGATGCTACTTTCTTTCTGATAGACATTCGTTAACTTTTTATTAAATAATTTTACAATTATACAACTTTAAGCTTTTCAATATCAGCAAATGGCTATTTTACTATTAAAATCTTTCGGAATAATTGATAATGGGCTTCTTTTTCAAAGTCAAGATTAAAAAGACTTTGGTTTAATGCATCTTATGGGTTTTAATCATCTTACCCTAAACGCCTAATTTTTTCGATGATTCCTGTGGTAGAAAATCCCTGAACTATTGGATTAATAACAACTCTTCCACCATTTGCAATAACTTCTTTTGCGCCAACTATTTGCTCTATAGTGTAATCGCCACCTTTTACAATCACGTCAGGAAGAATATTGGTAATAAGATTTAGTGGGGTATCTTCTTCAAAAATTACCACAGCATCTACAATGGCAAGGCTAGCAAGCAATAAAGACCTGCTTTGTTCATTATTTACAGGACGCTCCTCACCTTTTAAACGTTTTGTACTTGCATCGCTGTTTACACCAACTACGAGTATATCTGCTTCATTTGCCGCTTGAGACAAAGAAAAGATATGACCTTCATGCAATATATCGAAACAACCATTGGTAAAAGAAACAGTTAATCCCCTTAAACGCCATCCTGCAATAGCGGCTATCAATGAAGAGAGTGTAAATATTTTATTTTTAATGGCATTAGTTTGCTTCATGTTCTTGTATTCTTTTATTATAAATAGGTAAAACAGCCAAGCAAATGGAGCCCACAATAACAACAATTAAAAACTGGGCAAACCACTGAAGTGTACCATTAGCATAGCCAATCTCGAATGGGATATCGCTTTTTTCTAATACTTTAGCCAAGAATAAGGCATAAGCCCCAATGCCACCAGGTGTTAATATCATACCAATGCTTGCAAAAGCTAATGCAGAAATAGCTGCTCCCAATCCTAACCCCGCAGTGCCGTGTGTGGCTAACAATCCAACCCAAGTTCCAAGAATATACATACTCCAGATACCTATGGTGCAAGCAATGAATAATCCTTTTTGCTTTAAATATCTGATAGCTGACAGACCTTCTGCTATTCCTTTTAATATCTTTTTGAGAGAAATGACGATGGGTAGATGTGCAAACTTATTGAACCAAACTTTTACTGCAATAAAAAGTACAGCGAGCACTAACAACACAATGGCTGTCTTCTCCCAAGAGAAACTACCCTTCTTATTGGCAACTAAATTGAGGACTATCTCTTTGGCATATTCTCCAATTATTTCATATTGAAAAATAAAAGCCATTAGAAAAACAATTGCCAAACAAACTACATCTACTGCACGCTCTACTACAATGGTTCCTACTAATTTTTCGGCGGGTACTTTCTCATATTTAGCCAGAATGGTACATTTTAATACTTCTCCCAGTCTTGGTACTGCCAAATTAGCCAGATATCCAATCATTACCGCAAAGAATGTATTGGCTATTCTTGGAGAATACCCCATGGGGCGCATTAATGTCCGCCAACGTATGGCTCTTAATAAATGACTTAAAGATAATATGAAGAAGACTGGTATTAGCAACCAGAAGTTTGAAGTTAGTAAAGCGTCTTTAAAGGCCGACCATTTGTCGTTTGGTATTTGGTGCAAACTCCACCATACCAAGAAAACCCCAATCCCCAGAAAAAAGACATACTTTATGAAATTGGTTAGTTTCTTATTCATTTTAATAATTTGATAAATCTAGCAAGCAATATTCGCAGCAAAAGTATTATAATCTGTTTCCTTCCTTCGGAAAAACAACGGTAGGCTTAAATGTCTTTGCCTCTTCAAAATCCATTGAGGCGTAAGATATAATCACCACTACATCACCAACAGCCCCTCTCCTAGCAGCAGGGCCATTCAAACAAATAACGCCACTACCTCTTTTACCTTTAATGATGTAGGTTTCTATTCGCTCCCCATTGTTTGCATTCACCACCTGAATCTTTTCATTTTCAATCATATTGGCAGCCTCCATCAGATCTTCATCTATGGTAAGACTTCCTACATAGTTCAAATTAGCTTCTGTGATTACAGCTCTGTGAATTTTAGACTTTAATATTTCTATCTGCATAACGGCGGCAAAAGTAAGGAAGGATGGGTTTATGTATTTTGTTTATCAGCAAATAAGCAGGTTATCTATTAATCGGACACCATCTAAGTAGGCAGCAATAAGTGCAACAGTTGGAATTGAGTCATTAAATTCATTTAAACTTTCTAATGTTTCTGCATTACAAATAGCCACATAGTCTATGCTAGTAAAACCACTCTCTAATAGTTTCTCGTCTACCTTTTTCTTTATTGCATCACTCGGCTCAACGGCTACTCTTTCTTTTATGTATACCAATGAATTATAGATAGCAACTGCGGCATCTTTATCTTTTTCACTCAGTCTTATATTGCGGCTACTCATGGCTAGCCCACTCTTTTCTCTAATGGTGGCTCCAATAATTAGTTCAGTATTAAAGCCGAATAAATGAATAAGTTTCTGGATAACCATGCACTGTTGGTAATCTTTTTGCCCTAGATAAAGTGTATTTGGCTGAATAATTTGTAAAAACCGATGCATTACCTGACAAACGCCTTGAAAGTGACCAGGTCTGTATTTACCTTCCCATAAGGTTTCTAGTGTACCAATATCATACTTTATTGATTTTGATTCTGATGGGTATACTTCGGAAACGGTAGGCAAAAACAAATAATCACAACCAGCCTCAATTAGTAAGGCAATATCTTCTTCAATCTTTACAGGATATTTTTCAAAATCACTTTTATCATTAAATTGTGTTGGATTTACAAATATGCTACAAACAGTTATAGCACATTCTTCCTTACATCTTTTTATTAAAGACAAGTGTCCATCATGCAAAGCACCCATTGTAGGAACGTAGCCAATTTTCCCCTTTACCCTATTATTTCCTATCAATGCAACTATATCAGAAACTGTCTTTAAAACGACCATACTTGCCTAAATTACTTATATAATTTTGTAATATTTATTGCTAACGTTTTTTACGTAACTTTGCAGACTTATTTTAAGGCTACTCATACATAAATTACGACTTACTGAATGTCAAAGAAAAGAATTTTATTCATAGCCACAGAAATGTCGCCTTATTTGGAACTTACTGAGTTTGCAGAAATTGTAAACAAACTAGCAATTAGAAGCAATGAAACCGGACTAGAAGTTCGATGCATTATGCCTCGTTTCGGAGTTATCAATGAGCGTAGACACAGACTACACGAAGTAGTAAGATTATCCGGCATCAACATCTCTGTTGATAATGACGACTATCCCCTTCAAATTAAAGTAGCCTCTCTTCCGAATGCAAGATTACAGGTTTATTTTTTAGAGAATGAAGATTTCTTTAAGAGAAAACACATTTTTCATGATGATGAAGACAAATGGTTTGATGATAATGGTCTAAGAGCCATCTTCTTCTGCAAGGGTGCTTTGGAAACTGTAAAGAAATTTGGATGGGCACCAGACGTTATCCACTGTAGTGGATGGATGGCTAGCTTAGCCCCCGTTTATATCAGAACAGCCTACAAACGCGAACCCGTATTTGGTAATAGTAAAATAGTTTTTACTATTGGTGAAAACACGTTTGAAGACAAGCTTGCCCCTGACTTCATTAAGAAAGCCTTGATAAACGCTAACATTAAAGAAAAAGACCTTGAATCATTCAAGGAACTTACCAATACAGCCTTGTTTAGAGGAGGTTCTACTTATGCCGACGCAATAACTTTTGGAACCGAAATGCCTGATGCAGCTTTGGTAACTGAATTTGCAAAGGCAAAAGGAAAACGTATTGTAAACTTTAAAGGTTGGGATACAGATTTGTCCGAATACCTAGAGTTGTACAACGACCTTGCTACCTAGTAGCATTTACCTCATTGGATTTTTTCACTTATTGTCAACAGTTTTAATAGGTTTCATATTTAGTTGCCTATTTATATTTGCCCACATAAAATAAATTAATAATGCCTTACTTATTTACATCAGAGAGCGTTTCTGAAGGACATCCAGACAAAGTAGCTGACCAGATATCAGATGCTTTAATTGACAATTTTTTAGCTTTCGACCCAGAATCGAAGGTTGCTTGCGAAACACTAGTTACTACCGGTCAAGTTATATTGGCAGGAGAAGTTAAGAGCAAATCTTACCTAGATGTTCAAGAAATTACTAGAGGTGTTATCCGTAAAATTGGATACACTAAGAGTGAATATATGTTCGAAGCAAATAGCTGTGGTGTATTATCTGCCATTCACGAACAAAGTGCTGACATTAACCAAGGTGTAGACAGGGCTAACAAAGAAGACCAAGGTGCTGGTGACCAAGGGATGATGTTTGGTTATGCAACCAACGAAACAGAAGATTATATGCCTTTGGCTCTTGACTTAGCGCATAAAGTTTTGATTGAATTGGCTGCTTTGAGAAGAGAGAATAACGAAATTAAATATCTACGTCCTGATGCTAAGAGTCAGGTTACTTTAGAGTATGATGACAACAACAAGCCTGTACGTATTGATGCTATCGTTGTATCAACACAACATGACGATTTTGATGTAGAAGAAACAATGCTTGCAAAAATTACTAAGGACATCATTGAAATATTAATTCCTCGTGTAAAAGCTAAATACACTAAGTACGCCTCTTTATTTAATGACCATATCAAATACCATATTAACCCAACAGGTAAGTTTGTAATTGGTGGTCCTCACGGAGATACTGGATTAACTGGTCGTAAGATTATCGTTGATACTTATGGTGGTAAGGGTGCACACGGTGGTGGTGCATTTAGCGGAAAAGATCCTAGTAAAGTAGATAGAAGTGCTGCTTATGCCACAAGGCACATTGCCAAGAATTTGGTAGCTGCTGGCGTTGCAGAAGAAATTTTGGTACAGGTTTCTTATGCTATTGGTGTTGCAAAGCCAATGGGTATCTATATCAATACTTATGGTACTGGTAAAGTTGGTAAAACTGATGGTGAAATAGCTAAGATAGTAGAAGGCATTTTTGATATGCGTCCTTACTTCATTGAGCAACGCCTTAAACTTCGTAACCCTATCTACAGCGAAACTGCTGCTTATGGACACATGGGTAGAAAGAATGAAGTGGTTACCAAAGAATTTAAAGATCCTTCTGGTGCTATAACCGTTAAAGAAGTAGAATTATTTACATGGGAAAAACTTGATTTTGTTCCTGCTGTTAAGTCTGCTTTCGGGATTTAAAATATTAAATACCCTACTTATAAAAGAGATTGTCTGAATTAGGCAATCTCTTTTTTTGTTTATACTCCCTTAACGCCTTGTATTCCAATTTATATTTAACTTAAAGCCAATTAATAGCGCAGAAATTGAGAGTATAAAGTAGTTTGTGTAAACTGGTAGTAATTAATTTTAGGGTTTCATCGCTGAGTGGAGCGTAGCGGAACGAGGCGATGAAACCCTAAAACAACTTTTTATTAACCTTTTATACAAGACTCAAATGGCAAAAAAAGACAACA
>CANCVE010000072.1 GCA_947381435.1 Chitinophagaceae bacterium | reverse complement strand
TATTGAATGCAATCAAGAACAAGTTACTTTTAAGGGTGGTGGCAGTAATAAAAAAGCAGCAGCCTTATGTGGATAACACCAAAGTGGCAGCCTGATTTGTTAATTTTTATTGCTGAAAAAAATTTGTTTATGTCATAGCAATCATTCCCATTTTTTCGGTGCGCCAGATGAGACATTCGAAATGACGTTTACAGGTTTGAAACACCCTTATTACTAAATAGCGGATAGCCATTAAGTTTTTTAATGATGATAAATTTGATCATATCAGTCCAATAAGGTGTTTAATATGAAGAAAAATCTATTATGCTTCATCATGTAAATAGATGATTAGAAAAGTTTCGTGACTAACCAGGAACTTTCAGAAAGTTTTCACTTTATTTCAGTACTAAGTCGAAACTTTCAGAAAGTTTTCACTTTAGTTCAAAACTAAGTCGAATATTTCAGAAAGTTTTCACTTTAGTTCAAAACAAAGTCGATTAATTCAGAAAGTTTTCACTTTAGTTCAGAACTAAGTCGAATATTTCAGAAAGTTTTCACTTTAGTTCAGTACTAAAGTGAAAACTTTCTGAAACAGTCTAGTCATCCAAGAAATAAAAATAAGTAGGGCAATAAAATGGAGGATAAGCGGATTCTTGGGCAGATACATAGTGCCATTTGCTAGTAAAATGGGGGGGCGATAAGAAGAAATAGATAGACGTATTGTTATCTTATTATTTAGATATCAAAGTTCGCTTCGCAGACAAGCGGTGGCTATTATAATATTAATGTGTTTCAATGACTATCCATTTCTAGTTTGTATAAGCTTGTTGTCCTTTTGTAATAGAGCTCTATCATACAATTTAGATTGCCAGCTATTAAAGTAATCTCCAAAGTCATAAATGCAACGATTCATTCCTCATTTATTATCAGTGAAAGATTTTTTATAAGATACCAAACTGTTATAGTCAATTCAATAGACAGTTTAATCTAAGCTTCATTAATAGGGGTGCACTTTTCAACAATAAAATACATAATGATTGCCCATTACATACAAATGACTATTATTCTAAACTTTAGAATTTCTACATAAATATCTTATAATTTCACTTTGTCAGATAACGTTTAAATAATATTCAAAGCAATATGAAACAAGAAATCTTTGTGATTGAAATACTAAAATCCGGAACAATCACAAAGGTTCAAGGAACTTTAGATGATATTTATTCGATAACCCTTCCTAAACGTGGAGATAATATATTTAAATTTAAGGAGGCAGGGATCAATAACTTTTTTAACCAATTTAAAAATAAAATATTTGCCTTCAATGCTCCTTGTTCTTTTAATCAAACAATAAATAACATAGAGTTTCAAATTACAGCATTTAGTAGCAATAAACAGGACACTGCAACTTTGTGTTGGCAAGTAGTCAATCAACCAGGTAAACTTACATCCATTAAATTCAATGAAACCAAGCCCGAACCTAATACTTTAATTAATGAAATACATAGATCGCTTTCGCTTGATTTTATAGACAGTCTATCCTTGCCTATTTTCGAGTTGGCTATTGTGCCAAATGAAACCTTTCTTTTTACTTATGCTAATGAAGAAATGGCATCATTGTTTCCTAATCTAAACAACAAGGAAAATCTTTCAGATATTAGAATTATCTTTTCTAGTTTATTTTATGAAGATAAAGAGAATCTTATAAATTCCTTAAAAGATGTTGACTTTACAAAGACTTGGACTTTTGAATTTAAAGCTAACATCAATAATAGCATCAAATGGTTTAAAGGCTTCGGCAATTTTTTAAGTCACAAGGATGAATCCTCTTATAAACTTCGTGCCTATTTAAAAGATACGACAGAGAAGAAGACAATTGCTTATCATTCAAACCTATTCGAATCTTCTTTCCGAAATTCTGAAACCCCAATATACTATGCAAAAGAGGATGCTTCTTTCTTCGATTTTAATGATGCGGCCTCAGATAGCCTAGGCTACACTAGAGATGAATTAATGAAAATGAAGATTTATGACTTTGATACAAATTATAAAGCAGAAAAATGGAAAGCATTCTGGGCTTTGATGAAAAGAAAAAAAACACAATCCTTTGATTCCATGCACCTCAAAAAAGATGGAAAAGCTTTTAGTGTTCACGTAGTTTGTAATATGATACAATACGAAACAAATAAGTTTGTTTGTATCTACATCTTCGATTTAACTGAAAAACAAAAACTAGTAAATGAGATAAAGCTAGCAAACTTCACTTTCAATTTAGTACAAACTCCAATACATATAATAGCAGGAGATGGAACTGTTTTTAGGTGTAATAATGCAGCTCAACAATTATTGGGTTACAATGAAAGGGAGTACCTAAACTTGAAAATACCAGACTTTGATCCTTTATATAACCAAGCCTTTTGGTTAGCTCGTTGGGAAGATTTGAAAAAAAAGGGCCAAAAGATTTTTACTACTCTTCTTAAAAAAAAGGATGGCACTATTTCTACAGTTGAAGTTGTATCGAATTTTATAATTTACGAAGGAAAGGAATATAATTTTTCTTTTTTCTCCGATATTTCATTAAGAGCAGCAGAAGATGAACGGTTACTTTTATTAGAGTCGGTAATTCAAAACATAAGTAGTGCAGTAGTCATTACAGAAGCCAATCCAAGTTTATTGCCCGGCCCCAAAATTGTTTATGTAAATGATGCATTTACAAAATCAACAGGATATACTAAAGAAGAGGTAGTTGGGCAAACACCTAGAATACTTCAAAATAAAAATACAGATAGAAAAGAGTTAGATAAACTAAAAGAGGCAATAATTAAATGGGAATCTTGTGAAATCACAGTCATTAATCAAAAAAAGAATGGGGAACAATTTTGGAATAACATTCATATTCATCCTGTTGCCGACAAAACGGGTTGGTTTACTCATTGGGTAGCCATACAAAAGGATGTAACACATCAGGTAAATGCCGAAATAGAAAGAGAAAAAAATCTGGAAGAGTTGATCACGAAAAACAATAAACTCAGGCAATTTAGTTATATAGCAACACACAATTTAAGAGCACCATTAACAAATTTGCTTTCGGCTTCCAGTATGATCAAACTCGAAACTGTTAATCATCCTCTTACAAAAACACTCATAAATATCTTTAAAAAATCTACAAACGATTTAAACGATACATTAAACACTTTAATGAATGCACTCTTAATTCATGATAACGAAAACATAACTACTGAAAAACTGAGGTTCTCGAGAATGCTAAAAAGTGTTATTTCCAAAAACTCTCATAGTATAGCCGATAATTGTTGCTTAATTACCAGCAACTTTTCTGCTATTGATGTCGTTTATTTCAATGTGGAATACCTAGAAAGTATATTTCAAAATTTACTAACAAATTCAATTAAATATTCAGACCCATCAAGGCAAATTGAGATTAAAATAAAAACCAAAATGTTAAATGCGAATATGGTTCAGCTAATTTTTTCAGACAATGGAATAGGAATGGACATGAAACTAATTAAAGATAAAATTTTTGGGCTAAATCAGCGGTTTCATGATAATCCTGATAGTAAAGGGATTGGGCTTTACTTAGTAGCTAACCAAATACATGCCTTAGGTGGCACAATTTCCGTTACAAGTGAGGTAGGAATAGGAACAACTTTTTTTATAAATTTTAAAAACAATTAAATGTTTAAAACAATTTTGACAATAGAAGATGATTTATTAACGCAGCAGTTAAATGAAATCATGATTAATGAGGTAGGGCTATGTGAAAAAATCATTACAGCTACTAGTGGGCAAAAGGCATTGGAGTTTTATGAAGGTCTAAATAATGGAGAAGAGCCAATAGTAAATAAGCCCCAACTTATCTTATTGGACATACATTTACCTGTAATGGGAGCATGGGATTTTTTAGATCACTTCGAAGCTAAATATCCTCAATACGCCAAAGATTTACCTATTTTTATCTTAACCTCTAGTGTTAACCCTGCCGACAAAATAAAAGTAATCAAAGATCCGAGAGTGATATGTCTTTTTGAAAAACCTTTAACTTACAAACAAATTGAAAACATGAAACAGTTATTAACTCCTAATACATTGGAGCCATAAATACCATTACAGTTTTATTCAATCTATTGTTATTTAAGTACACTTTATTTTAACGTTACTTCACTCATTTTACCAGAAATTATTAAAAAATAACTGGCCATTTATAGTTCATGAGTAACTAAACCATTGCTATATAAGTTGTATCCAATTGTTTCCCATAAAAATCAGTCACCCTGAATACCAACGCTGCACCGACATCAATGTACTGAAATTTATTGATGAACTTATTGCTTTTTTGAATAGCAATCCGTTATACTTTTGAATCCCATCAGCTCTTAAAGCAAGGGGCTTCAGTGGCAGTACTTGCACTTTTCTTATTACAAATGTCATAAAAAGCCTTCCATTTAATATTTCTTTATCTTCTTTTAAATCGTTAGTAGTCTTTTCTATCACGCTAAAACCTCAAAATGCGGGTGCATCAACTACCTTAGAGTGAGATTGAAGTCTTGTAAAAAGTTTGTAAGTAACAAGCAACGGTTCTCCTACATAACAGGTGTTTTTATTAGCAATTACCCTTACAAACACATTCTCTTTTATGCGTTAATTGGCATCATCCCAAGGCAATAAAACAGACGCGCGCTCCATATCCGCTTCAAGGCGCGGGGTGGATACACTTTTTTGTGCGTTTGTATTACTACTTGCCAATATAATTAGCAAGCATAACAGTAAATATGAATAGGTAAACTTCATCAGTTACAAAGTAAAGGGCTTGCAGTTATAGTTTTAATTATGCAGTTAGCTAATGCAATAAAATAGGTAATTACGCTTCAATTTTAACACAGTTTATACCAAGAAGATACTTATTGATTAATACACACAGTCGAAATACTGAATGTATATTATGAAATAACCTGCAACTATTACAAGGTCTACCCAGCACTTCGGTAGCGTTTACCCTGCATCTAATTAAGGTAAACCCAACACAACATTACTGTCAACCCTATGCACTAGTAGGGTTGACTTTCTATATAAGTCTGGTTAACCCTGTATAAATTCAGTGTTGACACTATATAATAATTAGGTTGATCCTTCAAAAACGCAGGGTTTGCAAAAGGGGGGGTAATAGCTTATTACTTAAATCATTTCGAAGTAGTTCCAGCTTGATTGATAGTTGAATTTTAAATGATTAGTGATCAATCTTTATTGAATGCAATATTATCTCATACATAGTTATTGATAAGGGGGACTTATGTTTCAATGTTAACTGACTTAGGGAAAAGTAAAGAGTTTCAACACATAGATTTCATAGACACATAGACAACATAGGTTTTTTCATATAATAAGATTAAAAAAAAGTATACAGATAATATGCTTCTTTATAGCATTGACCAACGTTTTTTGTAGTTTAGGTTTACTTTCTAACTTTAAGGTAGGTATATTAAAAAACATTCTTCTAGCTAAAGTGGTATTTAGCTAATTATTTTAATCGTTTTTGCAGGTTTAAATATGTTAATTTATCTATCAAATATTTAATTTTTATACATTTATCAAAAAAAAGAAGGCTGTCGTTGATATTTCATTAATTTCATTGCGTGGTATAATTCTATTTTATTAAAGAATTTTTGAGGTTAATGAATAAATTACAAAATAATATCACACTTAAGCCGTTTATTCGCTTAAAATAATAACTAACAATCTTACTCAAATTGTGTTATTATTTGAGGATGATAATTGGTCCTTTTGTTAAAAAATGTGTTATTGAAAATATTATGGGTAATCAATTGGTGCCATTAAATGAAAAAGAGCGAATAAAAGCGTTGAAAAACTACAATATACTTGATTCTTTACCAGAAGAACAGTTTGATAGGCTTACAGAATTGGCTGCCGTTATTTGCAATGTCCCCATTGCACTTGTTAGTTTGATAGATGAAGATAGACAATGGTTTAAATCTAAAATTGGGCTTAAGGATGATGAGACCCCAAGAAGTATTTCATTTTGTCAATACGCTGTTTCGCAACATACTGTTTTTGAGGTAGAAGATACACTTTCAGATAAGCGTTTTGTAAATAATCCATTGGTTACAGGGCCACCTAACATGCGTTTTTATACGGGGCATCCTTTGATAGATCCTAATGGGTTTGCACTTGGAACTCTTTGTGTGATAGATACTTCTCCTAAAAAATTGACGGATCAACAGTTAAGGGCTTTAGAAATCTTGGCACAAGAAACAGTGATGCAAATTGTGAATCGAAGAGAAAAAAATGAACTAGAAAACTATAAACGACTTTTTGATCTCTCTAATGATTTAATTTGTGTTATTAGTTCTGATGGATTATTTCAGAAAGTAAATCCAACTTTTAGTAGTGTATTGGGATGGAATTCCGATGATTTGTTGAATCAACCATTTTTCGACTTTATTCATCCTGATGATGCAAAAGCGAGTGGAAGCGACTTTAGCAAGTTTGTAGAAAAAGATGCACCTACACACACCATCAGTAGATTCAGGGCAAAAGATAATTCGTTCAAAATATTGCAATGGAGTGCCACTAAAAACAATACGTCTGGCGATATTTATGCTACAGCTCATGACATCAGTAAGATTCGAGAGGCTGATAGGAAATTAAGACTGAGTGAAGAAAGATGGAAGTTTGCCTTAGAAAACTCTGGTGATGGACTTTGGGATTGGAATTCTACTACTGGAAAAGTCTTTTTCTCGGATAAATGGAAGTCGGTAATAGGATATGAACCACATGAAATAGGAGATACATTTGAAGAATGGGAAGTAAGGGTGCATCCAGATGATTTACAATATTGTTTTGATGAGCTTAATAAACATTTTAGTGGTGAAACTTCTTTGTACTCTGTAGAGTTTAGAATGAAGTGTAAAGATGGAACTTATAAGTGGATACTAACTCGAGGTAAGGTAATAGAATGGTCGGCAAATCAGAAACCATTACGTGTTATTGGTACTCATACAGACCTTACCGAGCGCAAAAATGCTGAACAGCTCATTATTAAAGCTAAAGAACAAGCCGAAGCGGCAAACATTGCAAAATCTGATTTCTTGGCCAATATGAGCCACGAAATCCGTACGCCATTAAATGGTGTAATTGGCTTTACGGATCTTTTACTACGAACAAATTTAGATACTACCCAAACTCAATACATGTCGGCAGTGTATCAATCTGCTAACTCTCTATTGGATATAATAAACGATATTTTAGACTTCTCTAAGATTGAAGCTGGTAAATTGGAACTTGAAATAGAGAAGAGTGACTTACTCGAAATTGGTAATCAAGTAGCAGATGTAGTAACCTATCAGGCACACCAAAAGAACCTTGAAGTACTATTAAACATTTCGCAAAATGTGCCTAGGTTTATTTGGGCAGATTCTATAAGGCTTCGTCAGGTATTGGTAAATCTTCTTGGCAATGCAGTGAAGTTTACACAGGAAGGCGAGATTGAGCTAAAGGTACAGGTGCTTCCATCAAAGTATCAGGATCCTGAAAAGACTTATTTCCGCTTTTCAGTTAGAGATACTGGAATTGGAATATTACCTAAAAACATGCAACGCATATTTGAAGCATTTTCTCAAGAAGATTCTTCTACAACAAGAAAATATGGTGGTACGGGGCTTGGATTAACAATTTCCAATAAGTTACTTGCCTTAATGGATAGTAGATTGCAGGTTAATAGCGAAGTAGGTAAGGGAAGTACCTTCTTTTTTGATATATCGTTTAAAACTATGCAAGGTGATGCTATAACCTCACAGAATTTGGCCGGCATCAAAAAGATATTGATAGTAGATGATAATGCTAATAATAGGCTGATACTAAAGGATATGTTGGCCATGAAAAACATATTGACAGAGGAAGCGGAGAGTGGTATAATTGCACTTGATAAGATAAAGCAAGGACATAAATATAATGTGGTATTGATGGATTTTCACATGCCACAAATGGATGGTATTGAAACAATTAGGAATATAAGAAACAACTTAAATTTAATTGCTACAGAACAACCAATAATACTTTTATATAGTTCATCTGACGATGAAAGTATCAATATTGCATGTAAAGAGCTAGATGTGCAACAACGTTTAGTAAAGCCTATTAAAATGAAACAATTATTTGATTCATTATCTCGCGTTAACAGTAAAGAAATTATGCAAGAGCCAATTGTAGAACAACAAGAAAGCGATAAGGAATGGTTGAAAAAGATACCAGTTAAAACTCGGGTATTGATAGCAGAGGACAATATGGTAAATATGTTTTTGGCTACTACCATCATTGGGGGGCTATTACCTGATGTAGAACTAATAGAGGCAACCAATGGTAGAGATGCGGTAGAACTCTTTAAAAGTGAAAAACCAGACATTGTATTTATCGATGTTCAGATGCCAGATATGAATGGTTATGAGGCTACAGCTTCCATTAGAAACTTAGAAACCAATTCGAGAACGCCAATTATTGCACTTACTGCAGGCATTGTGAAGGGAGAAAAGGAGAAGTGTTTGCAAGCAGGCATGGATGATTATATAAGTAAGCCAGTTGTTAAGGATGCCATTGAAAACGCATTACGCTATTGGCTTGTATATAACAAAGAATACAATGACAATTTGCAGAAGGATAGTGAGGCAGAAGATACATTAGTTCATTTTGATGTAGATAAGTTGAAGGTTAGATTGAGTAATAATGAAGCGTTTTACAATCAGTTTCTTACTTTAATTAGAAAAAACATTGACCAGCCTACAACTGATATGGTTAATGAAATGAAGCAATCGTTAGCCAACGAAAATCTAACATCAATTAAATCTATAGCTCACAAAATGAAAGGAACAGCATTGTCGGCCTGTTTTGATCAATTAGCAGAGTTATTAAAATTGGTTGAGAAACAAGAAGAATTTAATAAAGAAACATTAACTACAATGCTGAATGCGGTGGTTGCTGAGATTGAAGTTTTGAGGCAGTTGCTTGCTGTTTAGTGTAATTTTTACCTTAGTTATTAATTATTTCAATCATTGTGGTATTTTTACTACTTCAATGTTATTTCCTCGGTTGGGAAATGACTTCATATTAGTTAAAGTGAATTTAGAAGCATAATGAAAAAGTTTATATTGGTAGCATCAATTGTCCTTATTTCATTTCACTCTGTTGCACAACAAGATAGGGGAGAGGCGCAACGGTTAAAGATGAATAACTCCATCTTGAAAGAGAATATGGGCACCATTTCCAATGTAAATTATGTAAAAAGTAAGAAACTAGAAGGCAAACGCTCATCAGATGTAACCATGAAAAATGGTAAAATGATGGTTGTGAAGAACGGAAAAATGAGCTTGATGAAATCTAATGTTACTATGCGCAACGGAACGATTGTAATGCCAAATGGGTTGATTTATTTGCCTGATCATGGAGGTACAGTAATAAGAATGCAAGAGGGTTGTTACATTGATATGAATGGCAAAATTCAGTACAATACCAGAACCCTTAATAAGATAATTAAAAAATATTAGGAAGGATTTAAACTTGTATTGTCCACAATATTTCAACAATAGCAGTAGATTCTCTATTCATTTTTCGCTTATTTATTCTTCCCTTTTTCAGATATCAATCTTATTTAAAATCTCAGAAGACATATAGAAAATGAGGATTAGTACTATATTCTCATCTATTTACAATTACCTCACGTTATACTCTTGGATTCCATCTTTCTTCATTAAGACTATGTAGACAACAAAAATTGATTAATCTGACACAGAGGCTTTACTTTGCAGTCAATGATAAAAAAACATTATATCAATGCTATCTTATTAATAGCAATTGTATTTCTTAATAGTTGTAATTTGTTGAGAAACATCACAGCAAAAGATGGTTCAGGTTCTGCAAAAGTTAAAAAGGTACGTCCCTCCAATAACTTAACTTTTTTGGACGATATAGAAATGCTTCCTGGAGGGGTAGTTGTTTCTCGTCATAAAACAAGTGGTATTACCACAAATGGTCCTGTTTATCATTACTCTGAAAAAGGGGGAAGTAATATTGAAGATGCACATTGGTTGCAATACAAATACGCCATCATAGCAAATACAGAGGTTGAAACACTAACCAATGTACCACTATTACAAAAGATTGATGAATGGTGGGGAACAAAATACTGTATGGGAGGCGAAACGAAAGATTGTACAGATTGTTCTGGTTTCTCGGGAGTTATTTTTAGAGAAGTTTACCACACACAATTACCAAGAACAGCAAGTGAACAGTATGGTGTTTGTGATAAGATAGCCGTTTCTGATTTAAGAGAAGGTGATTTAGTTTTTTTTCATACTTACAGACGTCAAATATCACACGTAGGTGTATATATAGGCAACAACAAGTTTGTTCATGCGGCTTCAAGTGAGGGTGTAACAATCAGTGACCTAAATGATGGTTACTGGCAACCGCGCTTTATTGCTGCGGGCAGAGTAAGAAAAGGATAGATGTTAGTTATTAGATATTAGTGGTTAATTGTAAGTAAAACTCTAACTCAATACTAATAACTCATCTCTAATAACTAATCACTAACAACTAAATTGATGCTTTCTATCCATCTTAATAATCTTAGCTTTTATAGTTTTCATGGTTTGTACGAACATGAACGCATTACTGGTAACTCTTTTGTTGTAAATGCAACTATTAAATATTTGCCTGCTACTTTGGTTGTTGCTTTGGATCAGACGATTGATTATGTTAGCATCTATGAATTGATAAAGCAGCGAATGGCCATTGCTACTCCCTTATTGGAAACCATTGTAATGGATATTGCCAATGAGATTATTGAGAAATATGATGTGGCAATAGAGGTAGAAATAGCTATCACTAAAGAAAATCCTCCAATTCCAGACTTTGAAGGCTCTGTTGGGGTTAGTTATAAAATGACAAGAAATTAAACAATAAATTATAAGCAAAATGAAATATATAGTTATTCTGGTTACGTTAATGCTATGTTTCAATATGGTTAAAGCGCAGGATGTTGCTGTGCTTTTAAAAGTAGCTGAGAATTACGAACGTGATTTAAAAGAAATTGAGGCGTTGAACCAGTATAAATTAGCGCTTACCAATGATCCCAATAACATTAAAGCAATGGTGAAAATTGCTGAGATAAGTTGTGCAATTGGAGCTAGAACAGATAATAAAAATGAAAAAAGATTACAGTACGAGAGTGCGCTTTCATTTGCAAAACGTGCTTTGGCGGCAGATAATAATAGTGCAGATGCAAACTATGCAATGGCAATGGTGTCTGGAAAAATGACAGAGATAGAAACAGATAATAAGAAAAGAATTGTTTGGGTTATAGACATTAAAAACTATGCAAACAGGGCATTAGCAATAAACCCAAACCATGCAAAAGCAAATTTTGTAGAGGGGAGATGGCATTACGAAATGGTTACGCTTAACAGTGTGAAGCGTACTGCTGCCAAGTTGATTAATAGCGATTTACCTTCTTCTAGCCTTGATAGTGCAACCTTTTATCTTGAAAAAAGTAGACAACTAGATCCTTATTTTGTACAATGCTATTACTACTTAAACAAGGCCTACAAGGAGGATAATAAGCCAACCAAGCAAATAGAAGTGTTGAATAAAATGGTAAAGTTACCAACAAGAACTGTTGACGATGCACCTATGAAAGCGGCTGCAGCAAAAGAGTTGGCAGAGTTGCAATAAACTCAGAATGTTTAATTTCAATCTTTAAAATGGTTTTCCCGAAGAGGTAATAGAATAAATAGAAAATATTGGTTTTTAGCATGTCATTTTACAAAACTTTATGTTCGTTGTGTGTTTTTCTTGGTGTTCTTTGTGATGAATCTCCTAAAATAGTATTATGAACGATATGACGGTAACCATTGTTGGTGTAGGACTTATAAGTGGGTCTTTTGCCTTAGGGTTGAGAGATAAAGGTTTTGCCAAGCACATTATTGGTGTAAGCAGAACTGAAGCTAGTGGTAAGCGTGCCTTGGAATTGGGTATTGTAAACGAAGTATTGCCCCTTATTGATGCCATAAAAAAGAGCGACTTTATATATGTTGCCATTCCTGTGGATGCTACTATTCCTGTATTGCAAACTGTTTTGGATAATATAACCGACAAACAATTTGTAGCAGATGCTGGCTCTACCAAATTTGCAATGTGCAAGGCAGTAGAAACCCATCCAATGCGGCATCGATTTGTAGCAACACACCCAATGTGGGGAACCGAATACAGTGGACCGGACGCTGCTGTAAAAGACGCTTTTAGAGGGCGTGCCTGTGTAATTTGTGAGAAAGATAAGAGTGATAAGGACATTGTCGATATAATAGAAAATATCTACAAAACCTTGGGGATGAATATGATTTATATGGATGCGGCTGCTCATGATATGCACGCAGCCTACATTAGCCATATCTCTCATATTACATCATTTGCATTGGCAAATACGGTTTTAGAAAAAGAGAAAGAAGAGAACACAATATTCGAGTTAGCTGGGGGAGGTTTTGAAAGTACTGTAAGGCTCGCCAAGAGTAGTCCTGCCATGTGGGCGCCCATCTTTATGCAAAATAGGGATAATGTACTCGATGTATTAAATGAACACATCACCCAATTACGCAAGTTTAAGGCTTGTCTTGAGAAGGAAAATATTGAATACCTTGAGGAGTTGATGGTTAATGCCAACAAGATAAAAAGAATACTTAAATAGTTGACCGATTTACCATTAACCGTCATCGGCAATTTCGGTTAACGGTTAACGGTACATCGGTCAACTATTTTACTGAACATTCACCACCTTATCCTTTGGATATTTTATGCTATAAGTAAACTTAAATTTCTTGCTTTCGCCCGCTGCAATACTTACTAACCAATTCAAGTTGCCATTATCATTGTTTACGTTTGCACCTCCTGCACTAATCATTTCCACTTCTATTTCCTTATTAGTACTTATCGGGAATTGATCTTTCAAATCCAAGTTAATGGCCTCATTCTTATTATTCTTAACGGTAATCTCGTAGGTAAACTTTTGCAATTTGTTGCTTCCCAAAAACTTCACACTGCTATAATCAACTAGTTTTTCTCTTTTCAAGGCTACTCTTTTGTCTTTTCCTAACGTTAGGCTGAGGGTATCATTTGTAGCATTAGGATCAATCGTTGTTTTGCCTGTGTAAGTCCCTTCCAATATTACGTTTGCTGTTCCAGGCAATAGGTTTAGCTTCTCCCAGTCTAATATTTCGGCAATTATGTAGGCATCTTTATCAACTTTAGGTATTGCGTAGTGTTTATAAGTAGCGGGCAATTGATAAGTCTTCAAAACGGCTGTTTGTTCTTTGCCATTCGTTGGAATATCATAGAGAATATCAATGTCAAAAGTAACATTCAACGTATTTTCAGATACTGAAACATATTCTTCTAGTTTCTTGGATTTTGAGTTTTTAGGTGTCCCATAAGCTGTAACTGCAATTTCATCCAATAATTGTTCTCTTACTGCCATTGATGGGGCTGCTCCTGGGCTTCCCATAAACTTTCTACTATTTTCTCGAGGATAAACATAACCTAGAAACCAAGGATTCAAATTAGGAGCAACACCCGATTGACCAGGGTTTGCAGTAGCTAATGATAGCTTCACCTGCTTCCAATCTAATCCGGTAGACTGGCTAATATTTGCTTTATAAATCAGTTTTATTGGGTTCTTAATATCATCAACCTTTAAATCATAAAAAGGATTCCAGCTAGCATTATAGGCAATATAACTTACCTGAAAAGGGTATTTACCCGCTTCAGTAACCATTAATTGTAAAATGATTCTACCGTATATTGAAGTGTTTTTACTTTTTTCTTCCTCTAATTCTCTTTTTATTTTATTGGCTACTTCTTTAAGTTTTTGTTCTTTCTCTTGTAGTAATACCAATTCATTTTGAAGTTCAGTCGATTTGCTTTTGTAATAATCCATAAACTTTATTAACTCTACTACATTCAGACCTGTTTGCGCTCCTTTTACATCAGTATTAATATTTAATACATTTTGTAATAGATTGATGGTAGAAATACTAGAATCTAATTTTGCTATGGATTTGTTTAAGGATAAAAGAGAATCCTCTAACAATTTCACTCTTCCAGACTTTATTGGATTCGTAAAATGATTATTGCCAAATTCAGTCCCTAAAATGGTAATACCATCAGCAACCTTTACCTGAATACTGTTAATGTCTACATTATTTGCCAATTGGTCTATTACCAGTTCATTAGCACCGGCTTTCAGGTTTGCCGAGGCAGAATGCACCATCTCGGCCCCACTTCTATATACAGTAACTGATTGTAAATGGGCATTTACAGATGTTCTTTCTTCATTTGCAGAAGCGGTAACATCCACCAAAACAACCAAAGCAAATACGGCAATGAGTAATCTTTTCATAAATAATTCTTTTTGTTTTTATTAGAGTAATAAAAGGCAGAATTACATAATAATCTTCAAATAAAATGATAAAAGAAGGGAAGTGAGCATGTTTACTGCATTTGGTACTTAGGCATATCGAGCTATAAATTTACACTCAAACTTTTTGTTAATGTAATTCATACCATTTTTATAAACAAAAAAGTTGCTTATTTGCTTAAAATTGTATTCTTACGAAAGCTTCGTATTGCTTTCAATTATAGTTGAATGTCGTATTAGATTTGGAAAGTGCCAAATTGAAAGCCCCTAAAATTCTTAATAAATTCGGAAACATATTGACGAATAGATTTTATATGAACATGAACGCAAAAAAAGCCCAGCAACAATTGCAGGGCTTTTTATAATAACTCATATCTAATATCTCTTATGCTTCTGTAGCTATAGATTTCATTGCGGTCATAGCTGCTCTCAATGTAGCACCTACTTCTTCAATCTGATGTGCACGGATTGATTTGTTTACGGCGATGATTTCTTTATTATCAACGCCATTGTCCTTGCCTGCATTGAAGTTTGTACCGATAACATCTGTATCAATCTTCTTCATGAAATCGGCCAACAATGGTTTGCAAGCGTGATCGAACAAGTAACAACCGTACTCGGCAGTATCAGAAATAACACGGTTCATTTCGAACAATTTCTTACGAGCAATTGTGTTTGCAATCAATGGAGTTTCATGTAATGACTCATAGTAAGCAGATTCTGCCTTAATACCAGATTGTACCATTGTTTCGAAAGCCAACTCAACGCCAGACTTTACAAAAGCAACTAGTAACAAGCCATTATCGAAGAACTCTTGCTCAGATATTTTAGCACTGGTAACAGCAGTCTTTTCAAAAGCAGTTTCACCAGTTGCAGCTCTCCATGTCAAAAGGTTCTTGTCATTATTAGCCCAATCTTCCATCATTGTTTTAGAAAACTCACCGCTCATGATATCATCCTGATGTTTTTGGAACAATGGACGCATGATTGTTTTTAATTCTTCAGACAATTCGAAAGCTTTAATCTTAGCAGGATTACTCAAACGATCCATCATTGCAGTGATACCACCTTGTTTCAACGCTTCTGTAACTACTTCCCAACCATATTGAATCAACTTAGCTGCATAAGCACCATCAATTCCTTTTTCAATCATCTTATCGAAGCTAAGGATAGATCCTGTTTGCAATAAACCACAAAGAATGGTTTGTTCGCCCATCAAATCTGACTTAACTTCTGCTACAAATGAAGATTTCAAAACACCAGCTCTATGTCCGCCAGTTCCAGCTGCATACGCTTTTGCTTGTTCCCAACCTTTACCTTGAGGATCATTTTCTGGGTGAACTGCTATCAAAGTAGGTACACCAAAACCACGTACATATTCTGCACGAACTTCAGAACCAGGGCATTTAGGTGCAACCATAATAACTGTTAAGTCCTTACGGATTTGCATTCCCTCTTCAACAATATTAAAACCATGAGAGTAAGAAAGTGTAGCACCTTGTTTCATCAAAGGCATTACAGCACTAACTACAGCAGTGTGTTGCTTATCGGGAGTAAGGTTGATAACTAGGTCAGCAGAAGGGATTAATTCATCATAAGTGCCTACAGTAAAACCGTTTTCGGTAACACCTTTCCAGCTTGCACGTTTTCCTTCAATTGCTTCTTTACGTAAAGCATAAGAAACATCCAAGCCAGAATCGCGCATGTTTAATCCTTGATTAAGACCTTGTGCACCAGCACCAACTATTACAATCTTCTTACCTTTTAAAGCATTAACGCCATCAGCAAACTGACTGCCGTCCATAAACTCACATACGCCTAACTGATTTAATTTTTCTCTTAGTGAAAGCGTGTTGAAATAATTTCCCATCGTGTTTCTTTTGTTTTCCCTCCAATTTCTCCTTTCGGAGATGAGGGTTGTTAATTACTATTTTTAATTAAATTATTTTAACGGGCTGCAAAGTAAAGGGGTTTACATTGAAAATACTCCTTCGCGTTTGCCTAAGTATTCATTTTCGGACAAGTCTTCTGCTGGTTGATAAGCTTCAAACTCTTTCAGTTTCTCGTGAAAGCCACTACTTGCTTTTATAATTGCCACTCTGGCACTTCGCACAAACTCTATTAAACCATAAGGAGCTAAGGCATTAATTAATCCTTCAGTTTCTTCGCGGTGTCCAGTAGTTTCGAAAATGGTATAATCTTTACGGATAACTACCGCTCTTGCTCCATGCCTGTGTAACAAACGTTCCACCATTACTTTTTCGGCAATAATATCAGTTGGTACTTTATAAAGAGCTAATTCTTGCCATACTATTTCATCATTGGTATTGAAGTATGTTTTCAAAACTTCCACTTGTTTTTCAATCTGACGGCAAAGTTTGCGTACTACATCCTCATACTCATTGATAACAATGGTAAAACGGTGGATGCCCTCTGCCTCCGAAGGAGAGGTATTCAAGCTTTCGATATTGATTTTTCTTCTGGAGAAGATAATTGCAATTCTATTTAGCAAGCCTACCTGATTCTCTGTATAAACGGTGATGGTAAACTCTTGTTTTACCGGGCCAGCCTGAGTATCGGTTGGAGTAAGCTGTATATTATTCTGTGACTGTATCATTTCTATTTGTTTCTAATCCTTGTAAATATTATTCTTCATAAGACGCATTGTAATGCGTCTCTATACCTGATCCTTAGTTAACACAATATCCGAAACACCTCTACCTTGTGGCACCATTGGGAATACATTATCTTCCTTGGCAACCATCACTTCTAATAAGTAAGAACCATTATGATTAAGCATTGCAGCTAAAGCATTCTTTAGGTCTTTTCTTTCATTAACACTAGAACCTTCTATACGATAAGCCTTAGCTACCGCCACATAATCAGGACTTTCAATATCTACAAAAGAATAGCGTTTATCGTGGAATAACTGCTGCCATTGTCTTACCATACCTAAGAAACGGTTGTTGAGAATTAGGATTTTTACATTAACGCCAGTTTGCATGATTGTACCCAACTCTTGAATAGTCATTTGGATACCACCATCACCAATGATAGCTACAACAGTTCTTTCTGGTGCGCCAAACTTTGCACCGATAGCAGCTGGTAAACCAAAGCCCATTGTACCTGCACCACCAGAAGTAATATTACTTTTTGATTGATTGAACTTAGCATATCTGCAAGCAACCATCTGATGCTGACCAACATCTGTTACAATAATGGCATCACCATGAGTCAATTCATTTAAACTATTCAGTACTTCGCCCATGGTTATTTCACCTTCGGTTGGGTTTAGTTCCTTGTGAATAACAATTTCATTCTCTTTAGCAGAAAGAGCTTTGAATTGGTTATGCCATTCGGTATGTTCTTTCTTGTCGATCAAAGCCGTAAGCATTGGTAATGTTTCCTTACAATCACCCCAAACAGGAACAGTTGTCTTTACATTTTTATCAATTTCAGCAGGGTCAATATCTAAGTGAATAACCTTTGCTTGCTTGGCATACTTATCTAAACGACCAGTAACACGGTCATCAAAACGCATCCCAACAGCAATCAATACATCACATTCATTGGTCAGAACATTTGGTCCGTAATTACCGTGCATCCCTAGCATCCCAACATTCAATGGATGGTCGGTTGGTAAAGCACTCAATCCTAAGATTGTCCAAGCAGAAGGCAAACCACCTTTTTCGATAAAGGCTTTAAACTCTTTTTCGGCTTCGCCAAGAATTACACCCTGACCAAAGATTACAAAAGGCTTCTTTGCTTCATTAATCAATTTGGCAGCAGCCTCAATATAAGAAGGTCTTATAATTGGTTTGGGGCGGTAGCTACGTATATGATTGCAAGGTTTATAGCCCTCGTAATCGAACTTTTGCAATTGGGCATTCTTGGTAATATCCACCAAAACAGGCCCTGGTCTTCCAGTTCTTGCGATGAAGAAAGCCTTTGCTAGGGCATTAGGTATTTCGGAAGCATCTGTCACTTGACAATTCCATTTGGTAACAGGCGTGGTAATATTGATTACATCCACTTCCTGAAAAGCATCCGTACCCAACAAATGTGCAAACACCTGACCAGTGATGCATACTAATGGCGTACTATCAATCATGGCATCAGCCAAACCTGTAACCAAGTTTGTAGCACCGGGTCCACTTGTTGCAAACACTACACCCACTCTGCCAGAGCTTCTTGCATAACCCTGACCAGCATGAATCCCTCCTTGTTCGTGACGGACAAGGATATGTTTCAATTTATCATGATAATCGTATAGCGCATCATAGATTGGCATGATAGCACCACCCGGATAACCGAAAACAGTATCCACCCCTTCAACAATCAAAGCCTCCAAGACTGCCTGCGAGCCAGTGATGTTTGTACCTACCTTATTATCCCATACCTCAGCAGCAGTTGCTGCTTGGGGTTCTTCTATTATTAATGTTTCCTCCATAATATATTTTTGAATTATTTAAGACTAATTATCTGATACAACAAATGTGATTGACTGTCTTGCATGGTATGCAATTGGAATGTTGTTTTCAATTGCGGGATCCCATTTAGGGGACTTTTTAATAACTCTTATTGCTTCTTCTTTAGTACCATATCCAGGGTCATTCTCAGCTAATATATCATTCACTTTTCCATCTTTACCGATTGACAAAGAAATATAAACACTATACCGACCAACAGGTGACTTATGTTTGCCTGGAACATTGCTGTTTAGGTGTCGTATGAGAAATTCCTTCCATCCAATGCGTCCACCTGGAAATGAAGCCTCCCTTTTGTGTATATAACCTTCAATTAACTTTCCAGACTCATCAAAACTTACATCAACAATTTTCTTTGCTTTATTATCCCAAAAACAGTGTCCTTGTAATTTTCCACTTTCATAATAGTATTTTGTGTCGTATTCTTTGGTAGTAGAATCATAATTAGAAGTGTCTTTTACTTTTCCACTTTCATAATACTCAACATAAAAAGTATACTCTCCAGTACCCTCAGAAACACAAGAATCTTTGATTTTTCCACTCCTATAGTAGGTTACAACTGAGCCAATTGCTTTTATATGAAATGTATCTTTGTATATAGCCTTACTGTAGAGTTTGTTAGAATCCGCATAATAAGTAGTTGACTTATATAAAGAATCTTCCTTTATAAATTTTGTATAGTAGTAAGCTTTTTCTTTTGAAGAGGAAAATAGAATTGAGTCATAATATTTCACAATAACCCCATCCTGTGCCGAAACACTGAACACCGTTACTATCAGAAAAAATGTAAATAATGATTTCATACTTTTATTTTGTATGAGGTCGCAATTTGTGACCTCATACATCAGTAATTTCAATTTTCCAAGTTCGCAATCTGCGACCTTAGAAAAAGGGTGCAAATAATTTTTTTGTTTAATAGCCGAATTGCCGACCCTATAAGGGTTCACCGTCAGCGAAAAACTATCAATTATCAATTGTAAATTATCACCTAGGCCTCATCCGTTACACAACCTTCACTTGCATCTTTTACGCACTGAGCGTATTTGAACAATACTCCCTTTGTTGCTTTCAGTGCAGGTTGTTTCCAAGCGGCTCTTCTGGCAGCAATTTCTTCTTCAGAAACTTTTAGGTTGATGGTGTTGTTCACCGCATCCAATTCTATAATATCATTATCCTTTACCAAGGCAATGGTGCCGCCATCAAAAGCTTCTGGGGTGATATGACCAACCACAAAACCGTGTGTACCACCACTAAAACGTCCGTCAGTAATCAAGGCAACCGATTTACCCAACCCTGCACCAATAATGGCACTTGTTGGTTTCAACATTTCAGGCATTCCTGGTCCACCTTTTGGTCCTACATATCTAATAACAACCACATCACCAGAATGAACACGGCCACTTTGAATACCCGCAATCAACTCATGTTCGCCATCAAAAACCCTTGCAGTGCCCACAAACTTTTCACCTTCCTTACCACTAATCTTAGCCACACTTCCTTTTTCGGCTAAGTTTCCATAAAGGATTTGTAAATGACCAGTTGCTTTCAAAGGTGTTTCTAGAGGGTAAACAATCTTCTGAGTTTCAAAATTTAAATCAGGAACAGAAGCCAAATTCTCAGCGATTGTTTTACCAGTCACCGTTAGGCAATCTGCATGAAGCAATCCTTTTTGCAATAAATATTTCATCACAGAAGGAACGCCACCATGCTCGTGCAAATCCTGCATCAAGTATTTACCGCTAGGTTTAAAGTCAGCCAAAACAGGAATCCTGTCGCTGATAGCCTGCACATCATCTTGCGTAAGCGAAACATCCACACTCTTAGCCATCGCTATCAAATGCAAAACGGCATTGGTGCTTCCGCCCAAAACCATAATGGTTACAATAGCATTTTCAAAAGCTTCACGCGTCATGATGTCGCGTGGCTTAATATCTTTTTCCAATAATAATCTGATTGCCTTACCTGCCGCCAAACACTCTTGATTCTTCTCTTCGCTGATGGCAGGATTGGAAGAAGAATAAGGCAAACTCATACCCAACGCCTCGATAGCCGCAGACATGGTATTTGCCGTGTACATACCGCCACAAGCACCCGCACCCGGGCAGCTATTCATCACAATACCCTTAAAATCTGCTTCATCCAAGTTGCCAGCAATCTTTTGACCGAGGGCTTCAAAGGCAGAAACGATGTTCAAATCCTGACCTTTATAATGACCCGGCGCAATTGTTCCACCATAAACCATAATGGCAGGACGGTTCAAACGACCCATCGCCATGATAGAACCAGGCATATTCTTATCACAACCCGGCACTGCAATCACCGCATCATAATATTGTGCACCACAAACCGCTTCAATACTATCCGCAATAATATCGCGGCTCACCAAGCTATAACGCATCCCGTCGGTACCATTGCTGATGCCATCGCTCACGCCAATTGTATTAAAAATCAATCCCACTAAATCTTCTTCCCAAACACCCTTCTTAATGGTCTTTGCCAAGTCGTTCAGGTGCATATTACACGTATTTCCGTCCCATCCCATGCTCGCAATACCCACTTGCGGCTTAGCCAAATCGGCATCTGTCAATCCAATTCCGTACAACATTGCTTGTGCCGCAGGTTGCGTAACATCTTGTGTAACCGTCTTACTGTACTTATTTAATTCACCCATGATTCTATCTTTTAATGTTCTTTTTTAATTTAATTCTTTTTAATCTTCCCTATAAATGGTGTCATTTCTAATTAGTTTCATCTCATAACTAATGAGAAACGCGGCGGAACTAATTAGTTTCATCGCATAACTAATGAGAAATACGGCGGAACTAATTAGTTTTATGACTTAACTAATCACCAAATCCTTGTATGCCACTTGAATCTTTTTACTAACCGAATCATTCCAAGCTTTAGCGAAGGTTTGATTATCCAAACTTTCAAAACCTATCACTTCGGCAGCCGTGCCACAAAAGAAAGCGGCATCTGCCCCATACATTTCATCGGTAGTAAATCTTTTTTCTATCACTTCAATACCTAAATTCTTACATATTTCTATCACCGTAGCCCTAGTAATTCCTGGAAGGATATGCCCCAAAGCTGGTGTAAATAGTTTGTCGTCTTTTTCGAAAAACAGATTAGCGCCGGGCGCTTCTGCTGCAAAACCATCCATATCCGTCAATAATGCCTCATCAAAACCCTTCGCCTTTGCTTCGTGACTAGCCATGATGGAGTTTACATAATGCCCGCTTGCCTTAGCCGTAATCCTAAAACCTTTTGGATTGGGACGTTGGAACGAAGAAGTCATTACCCTAAGCAGTTTCTCTCCCAAAAAAGGTTGCATTTCCCAAGCCTGAATGGTGAAATGAGAGATGGTATTTGGATTGAAACTCATATTATCCGGACCATAAACCAACGGACGGATGTAGGCATCGCCCAGATTATTGTCTGCCAAAACTTTATCGGTAGCCTCAATCATTTCTTCTACTGAATAAGAAAAAGGCATGTTCAATGCTTGAGCAGAGGCAATCAATCGTTCGTAATGTTCTACGGGTTTAAAGATTTTGGTAGTGCCATCCTTCATTTTATAAGAACGGATACCCTCGAAAAACTCATAGCCATAGTGCAATGACTGACCATACAAATCGGTGCGAGCGTCGGCAGCTTTTACATATTCTCCATCGAGAAAGAT
>CANCVE010000071.1 GCA_947381435.1 Chitinophagaceae bacterium | reverse complement strand
GGTCAGTTGGTAAAGCAAATGCCAATCATCTTATCTGGCACTATAAAGGTGACTAGGATAGATGAAAAAGGAAGAGAAATATTACTCTACTACGTCAATCCCATAGAAAGCTGTGCCATGACTTTTACTTGCTGTATGGAGCAATTTCCAAGCGAGATAAGAGCAATTGCAGAAGAAGATGTAGAAATGCTTTCGTTGCCCATTTCAGTAATGGACGAATGGATGACCAAATATCCTAGCTGGAAAAGCTTTGTAATGAAAACTATCCGACATCGGTTTAATGAACTTCTGAAAACCATCGACCATATTGCTTTCCAAAAGCTCGACGAAAGATTGGTATCTTATTTAAAAGAAAAATCTAAGGCAACGGGTTCATCATTATTAAACATTTCACACCAACAAATAGCTGAGGAATTAGCTTCTTCCCGCGAAGTAATCTCCCGACTATTAAAGAAACTAGAGAATGATAATAAGTTACTGCTTTACCGTAACCAAATAAAGCTCCTTCGCGATATGTAACTTTTGTTACACACGTCTACTTTACCACCTTCTACTTTTACATTGTAATTAAAAAATAAGAACAATGAAAAAGAATATGGGTACAATCGACAAGCTAATCAGGGTATTTATTGCTGCTGTTATTGGCGTTATTTATTTTATGGGGTTAATTAATGGAATCACCGCCATCATCTTACTAGTCTTAGCTGGCGTATTCCTACTTACTAGTTTAATAAGCGTCTGCCCCTTGTATCTGCCTTTTGGAATTAGTACCATTAACAAAGAAAAAAAGTAATTATGACACACGAAGTTGAAACCCAATGGATGGGTAAGATGCAGTTTAATGCACTAGTAAATGGACATACCGTAGTGATGGATGCTCCGGAAAGAGTAGGTGGCGAAGACAGCGGACCAATACCTAAGCCATTTGTACTTTCGGCATTATCTGGTTGTACAGGCATGGATGTAATAGCCATGCTTCGTAAGGTAAATAAACCTGTAACCGATCTAGCCATAAAAGTAACAGGAGAAATTAGCAAACAACCTCCTATAGAATACACTTCAATTCATGTAGTATATGAATTTGTAGGAGATGAGGCCAATAAAGAAGCAGCCCTTGAAGCCGTGAATGCTTCTCAAGAGAAGTTTTGCGGAGTTAGCCACATGCTTAAGAAAATTTTACCACTTACTTGGGAAGTGAATTACAATAAAAGGCAAATATTTAATAACAATATACTGCAAGCTGTTACTTTGGGTTAAAATTATAGTTACTTATGAAAGGTGATAGCCGCGATACTAAAATAGTTCTGTGGGTAAACAGAATAATCCGATGGGGATTAGGCATTACCTTCCTTACCATGGGAATGATGTACAAAGAAGAAGGGCGTTGGTTTGCCATAGTATTTGGAGTAGCCTTCATTGCAACAGGATTCTTTAGACCTAAAAGATGCTTGGAAGAAGGAAGCTGTGAGATAAATAATAATTGATAATTGACAAGTAACTGCCTCTCTTTTACATTTAAAATAACAATATGATTGACATGCTAAAAAACTTATTCGGGTTGGGAACACCAACAGATTATGCCCAATTGGTTGCCGAAGGTGCAACTATTATTGATGTACGATCGCCTAGGGAGTATAGTGGTGGACATATAAAAGGATCCATCAATATTCCATTGGGGGAACTTGCACAAAACCTTACTAAACTAAAGAAAGATAAGGCTATCATTACCTGCTGTGCATCGGGTATGAGAAGTGCTTCGGCAAAGAATGTACTTTCCGCAAATGGGTTTACCCAAGTGTATAATGGTGGTGGTTGGAGTGGGCTACAAAGCAAAATAGCAAAGTAGAAGTTGCAGATTACTGGTTGCGGGTAACCAGTAACCTGAAACCAGTAACCTGAAACGATCTGATTATTTCAAATACCATCTAACAAACACATTGGTATTAATAGGAGTTTTGTATTGCAACTCTTTAGATGTTAAACTACTTATTGGCGTACTCACTACCGCACCAAATTCTACATTCTTAAATTGGTAACCCACATCAAACTTGCCTAATAGGAAAGTTGGTTTTAAGTGCTTCCATTCTTTACCTGAATTATCATTTCCATAAAGGCTATCATGCGTAACCGTTGTATTATTCATTGTAATCTTAGAACTGATAAGTGCTGCTTGCAACCAATTATTGGCAATGCCCACGCCCAATTTTATTCTTTTAGACAATTGATATTGATACCCGATTGTAGCGTCAATTGTAATTAATTTGTTTATACCCACCGTTTCGCGATACACATACTGTTTTGGCTTCGAGTCTTGCGTACTTCCTTGTTGAACAGTAACATTGTAAGTTCCTGAGCTAAGCACCACACTATTATTCAAGTAAAACTGGGCGTAAGGAGTAGCACTAACCGATAAACTACTTCTCTTTCCAAGCTGTTTGCTTACAAAAACTTGAGGAACAAACATAGCAAGCGGTTGTTTTTTATTATTTACATCCAACGTATTTATCCCCGAATGTATCGGTGCATTAAACTGAAACCCGAAATGAATCCCTTTTAATAATTCTTTTTTGGGCTTTTTAATATCCTTCGCCAATGCTTTTTTATCTACTGTACTATCCACTTTCTTTAAAGTATCACTTGAATTATTTGCAGCAGCTACAGATGTTGTAGTATCATTAATCAATTTATTAACTGCAATTGGTTTTGCTTCGTCCCTACTGTTGGCCTTTTCAGTTAATGCAATTTCCTTATTCAAAGCAACCTCTGTTTTATTGCTTGCTGCTATTTCTTTCGATTGAATATTTTCTTTTATCCCTTTAACTTTATTAGGAATAACCTTTTTTAGGGTATTAGTATTTTGATTAATGCGCAGTTTGTCTTTCCCAGCCTCAATTGCAATTGCCGCTGTACTAGTACTCATTTGTTTATCCTTAGCTAATCCAATACTCACCATTGCAGGAGCAATGTTTATAATTGGAGAAGTAGGTTTAACATACACTTTTGGCAAATTAGTTTTACCCACAATACCGTTGCCCCCAGTATTACCATTTTTATAAATTAAACCTGACACCAACCCTATAGCAATAATACTTAGCCAAAAGAAGAGAACTCGTCTCCTTTTTTTCTTTCTTCTTTCTGCTTCTTTGTCTAGTTGTGGCTGTAAGCTAGCCCAAGCTTTTTCGAACGAAACGGATGGCTGCATACCTCCCGACTTGTTTATATCTTCAAAATTATTTTGCATAGACACTATATTTTAATTGTCCATAAAAGTTTGCTTTCAGTTTGGCCCTGCTTTCGCTCAAGTGCCATTTCACCGTTCCTTCCTTCATATCTAAGCTCTTGGCTATTTCTTTTATCAAGAATCCTTCCATGTAAAACAGGTTAAATACTGCACGAGTAGATGCACCCAATGATGATAAAAAAGCTAGTATTACTTCTTCGTCCAAATGGATCAATGGGTTTACACTTGCTTCTAACTGCATATCACCCACCAGTTCGTGAGTTATCATCTCGCGTCTTTTTGTTCTAACTACAGATATTGCTGCATTGCGAACAATGCTATAAATCCAACCAGCCAAATCGCCTTTGCGTGCATCAAACTTTTCAATGCTGTTAAACACGTTCATCATCCCGTTATTCAACGCCGTGAGTATATCATGTTCATCATCAAAAAACTTATTGCATAACGCAAACAAGTCAGGATAGAACTGCCTGTACAGTTTCTCCTGACTCAGTCTATCATACTTGATACACCCTTTTAGCAATATGTTTAAGTCGTCCGTCAAATTTGTTTTTTTTTACCACAAAGAACACAAGGGAAAGGAAAACACAGGGGACACTATTTTCTTTGTGTTCTTTGTGAAACCTTTGCGCACTTTGTGGTTAAACTTTTCCTTGTGAACCTCGTGGTTAAATTCTTCATTGTGGTTAAGTACCTATTGCACTGTTAAAGGAAATATTGTTACATCGCCATTGTTTTTCCATTCAAATGTGTATACCCCCGCAGCATTTAGTGTAACTGAACCTACCAAAGTTTTATTACCAAAGTTTACATAAAAAGGATAAGTACCAATGCCAATGCCCTCAAATTTATTTACTACACTTGGCGCGATAACATTTGAAGTAGGCACTGAAGCCATCAACACGCCCCCATAACTAACCGTATATCCTTCGCTACCTGCAATAGCAACACTTAAAATAGAATCGGTATTTGATTGATAATTGAAGTTTGTTTTTGCTGTTATTACCAACGTTTTATTGCCTAATAAGTCCTTAGTTACCGATGGGGTAATGGTGAGTTTATCGCCAAACATAAAGGGACTTGTAGTAACCGAAGCATTTGACAAACTATCCTTCAACCAGATGGTGCAACTTCTTATTTCACTACCAGATGTAACCTTAATGGTGGCTGTTTTTCCATTACTAAAACTAAACATTGCAGGATTTCCTAGCGTATTAGCCACACTTACATTGCCACTTGCCGACCATACAAAAATATTTGCAGGACTATTTTTAGCCAAAAACTGAACTGTTTCATTAGGTAAAACATCCAATAGTTTAGAGGCTTGCAAGCTAAAACTCGTGTCTGATAAGTCTGTGTAAATACTATCTGCAATGGTGACATTATAAGTAGCTTGCTTATCCAATGTACTAGCAATTACCGTATAAGTACCCGCCGAGGTAAACACTAAAGAAGCATATACGCCCGCCTTTGTGATAGTATAATTACTATTGGGCAGCACTTGCCAACTAACTACATTGGCGTTATTGCCCACATCGAACGACAGCAATATAGGCTCTGATCGTTTAATGCTTTTAAGCGTCTGTCTAAAAATATTATCGCGCTGCGCAATATTGTCTGGTGTAGTTTTTTTGCAGGCAATCATGAAAGTTGCCATTGCAAAAAACAGTATTACTTTCCATTGATGTTTCATAATTCCAGTATTAATCAATTTTATTAAGGATAGAACACTTTCTATTCTCTCCATTTTACTTTAGATTCCTTCGAGTTTACTTTAAACCCCAGTGAGTTTGCTTTAAACTCCAGTGAGTTTACTTTAAACTCCAGTGAGTTTGCTTTAAACTCCAGCGAGTTTGCTTAAAACTCCAGTGAGTTTACTTTAAACTCCAGCGAGTTTACTTTAAACTCCAGCGAGTTTGCTTTAAACTCCAGCGAGTTTGCTTACTCTACTACCACCTTTTCGCTCTTTACGGTTCCATCAGCGGATAATATTTGAGCCATATATATGCCTGCATTAAGTTTAAAGTCTATCCTTTGTTGAGCATCATTCACATTTAAACTTGTTCTTTTCAACACAACTCTTCCTAAGTTATCAATCAAACGAATCTCTTTTACTCCCTTACCATTAATAATTATAAAGCTCTTACTCGGATTAGGGAACACGGTTAACGGTAATCGGTTAACGGTAAACTCCACTGAAATAGTTTTGCTATAACGAATACTTCCATCCTTATCAAGGATCTGTAAACGATAATAGATGGTTTTGTATTTAGCATACGATCCTGCATTCAAGTCTAAGAAACTATAGCCACCATTGCCTTTGGCTGCAACTTGCCCAATGTTCGAGAAGTTTGTTGCATCTATACTACGTTGCACATTATAGTAAGCCACGTTTAGCTCATTGGCAGCAGTCCAGTTATTGGCTATTTGTCCTTTGCTACCCAATACTTCTTTCACTTCATAACTACGGAGGCTTACTGGCAACACGATATTCTTTATTAATGTAGAAGCAATATTGGTAACTATCGGGCTGTTATAATCGAAATAGATAGAGGCCTTGTTTTCTATATTAGTTCCTTCAGAAAGCGTGGTTACAGGTTTTACCTTAAAGTGTACAAATCCATTACTCTTCAATTGATTTGTGCCACTATCTGGAAGTTCGATATTCAAAAATTCGAAGTAGATAATATTGTTCTTGAAGGTAATGTTGGGGTTATGGCTGCTACCCATCATTTGCAATAATCCCTGTGTAAGCAACGGACTAAGTGTATCGGCTATCACAATGTTTCGGGCAGAAGCATTTCCTAAATTCTGAAAGTGAACATGATAATCTATCATTTCGCCTTCCATAACTTGCTTGGTAGAAAGCTGAAGTGTGGCTTCCTTGCTATTAGGATCAAAACTGCTACGAGCAATAAGGGTATTGCCATTGGTTGCCTTGGCTTTTGCTGACGCAATATTTGCAACACTGTTAATGCTATCGCCCAAGTGTACCGAAGGCTTCACGGTAAAGGTAAAGTATGGATAACTATACCCATTATTGTAAAACCTACTACCAAAATAGTTAGGTGTTAGGGTATCACTCCAAGTAAGGGTATTGCCATTTTTAGTTACCGATGGTATGTAGGCATTATCATAAATTAGTTTGCTTGTATCGTAAGAAAAGCTGATAGTAGAACCTGTTGTGCTTGTACCCATATTTCTATAATCTATTGAATAGACAATACTTCTTCCTGGCACTGCCACATTCCAAGTTTCTATATTTATAGCCAAACTATCTACAAGAGCAGTAGGTTGTAAGGCAATATCCGAAAGGGTAAGGAAAGAGTTATTATCCGAAAAAGTAAAGTTGGTATTGGTAGGCAACACCTTATAATTAGGCGGTGCAGTTACCGACAAACTAAAGCTACCTGTATCGCTGGTAGAAATGGTGTATTGCCCAGCATTATTGGTATAGACAATTGCTCCATTACTCAATTTTACTTGTACAAACGGTATATACTGTTCATTGCTATCCTTAATGCCATTGCTATTATCATCGCCAAATACTTTACCCATCACCGTTGGGAAAGGCTTACACTGATTGGCATTGTTGGTAGGGTTACAAAGTGGAACACCGGTACTTTTAAAACTAAAACGCAATGGATAATTTGGCAGGCATTTTATTCTACTTATATCAATATTCAATGATCTTAAATTCCCCGGTAATTTAGGCAAGCAAAAAAGATTTGTATCACCAAGGCAATCTAATTCTATTAGCCTAGATAAACTATCTAAAGCAGGCAACATAGAAATAGGGTTGTGACCTATAGAAAGATACATAATATACTTTGAAAGATTTGGTAGTACAGTAATTTTATTAAACTCACAAGAAAAGGTTTTTAAATAGTAGTTTGGTAAAGCAGGCAATACCTCCAAATTATTGTGGTCGCACCTTAAAATAACAAGGGAGTCAGGTAATTTTGGTAACGATGTTAAGTTATTATTCCGGCAATAAAGGTCGAGTAACGAACTAGGTAATGAAGGCAAGGTAGTAAGGAGGGGATTGTATTCACAGTATAAATACTGTAATGAATCGGGCAGTGGGGGCAAAGAGGTTAAGTTGGTATTGTAGATATATAGTTCAAGTAATGAGTCGGGTAAAGCAGGCAAGCTTGTAAATGGATTATTACTGATAGTAAGGCTCTTTATAGTATTGGGCAATGAAGGGAGCGTAGTAAGTAAATTTGATGGGCAGTTGAGGGTAACTAGGTTTTTAAAATAAGATACACCTGTTAGGTCTGCAATATTCATATTACTACAAGAGATTACTTTCAAGCTATAAACCCTACTACAAGTAGTATCTAGTTGACCTGCTTTATTAAAGCAAGCGGGTGCTTGGGTAATAAGGTACTTTCTAAAATTACTGTCCGGGATGTTTACATAGTACAAATTATTTAATGCACATGGGCTCGCTCCACTACAAACCGATAAACCAACAGGAGTTATATTGGCACTATCTAATGCATTTGGCAAACAGGTTATGCCTGTACTATCTAAGCGTACCGTTCTAAAGTTATTGGGTAGCTTAGGCAAACAAGTAAGGTTCTTATTGCCTGTGGCAGAGAAGTAGCAGTTATGCCCTTTTGAAACATCTGTTGCAGGGAATGGCGGCAAAAAGGTTAGTTGATTATGATCGCAAGTAAATATGCCTATCGATTTAGGTATGTTTGGAATACTTGTCAATTGATTATTCTCGCAAAGGAATAATCCTACTGCATCCGGTATTTGTGGTAAGGAAGTAAGTTGATTATTCTCGCAAGAAAGATAGCTAACGTTTGCAGGGATAGTAGGCAATGAACTTAGCTTATTGTTATTGCAAAGAAGCACATGCAACGAATCTGGTAATGCCGATGGCAAACTAGTAAGCTGATTGTAAGAGGCAAACAATACTTTAATAGTTTTTGCTATTGGCGGTATAGTGGATAATAAGTTATTATTACAATTGAGGGTATCTAGATTTTTAAAATAAGATACACCTGTCAGGTCTGTAATATTCATATTACCACAAGAAATAACTTTTAAACTATCTACTCCGCTACAAGTAGTATCCAATTGCCCAGCCCAATTAAAACATGCAGGAATTTGGGTGATAAGGTATTTTCTAAAATTGCTATCAGGGATGTTCACGTAGTTTTTAGTAAAAACAGTACAGCTATTAGAATCATTGGTAGCGTTACATAATGGCGTACTAGGCGTTATAGACAAATATGCATTTGGGATTTTGGAAATACAACTAACACTTGCACCGGTAATATCCAAGGTCTGTAAGCTATCCGGCAATAGTGGCAAACAAGATGTTTTAGTACTATTTAAGTTTAATGTTTTTAGTGATGCAGGTAGTTTAGGTAAGGTAATAGTATTGGTATTAACATTTCTGTTAGCATCTGTAAAGGAAAGATTCTGTAATCCTGCTGGTAAGTTCATATAAGAAAAATCTGTTACACCCCAGCATGAATTGAATTCAAATGTTTTTAAATTGTTAGGAAGGTTTGTTAGTGGCGAATAATTAATTAGATACCTCACTAAAAAAGTTTCTAAATTATCAGGATAGGTGTTGCCATTAATCCAATCGCCAAGACTTCTTGTTCCACTAAAACTAAAGTTTTTAAATCCTGAAGGAAAAACAACATTAGATCCTAAAAACTGGTTGCAACTATTGTTAGTGAAGTTAATAAGAGAATCGGGTAGTTTACTAGTATTAAAAATTACAGCGTTCAACCCGCTAAACTGCAAAGTTTTAATGCCATTTGGCAACACATTATTGTCTATAACCACATGCGATACATGCAGCATAGGTTGTACATAAAAATATTTAAGGTTCTTAAAATATTGCAATCCATCAAAACGAATGGTATCTACTGCACTACCATCAAGCATCGTATAGTAAGTTGATAAACTATCAGTGGTTAATACTCCTGCGCAAGTAGTATCCATCCAATATAAACCAGCACTATCCTTATGTAAACAGTCGGGAAACTTAGAAATTAGTATTTGTCCAAACTTACTATCTGGAATATTTACATAGTTTTTAGTAACAATAGTACAGTTATTAGGATTATTTGTAGCGTTACACAATGGCTTACTAGGCGTTATCGACAAATATGTATTTGGGATATTGGGAATACAACTAACACCAGACCCAGTAATATCCAACGTCTGTAAGCTATCAGGCAATAGTGGCAAACAAGATATTTTAGTACTATTAACGCTTAATGTTTTTAGTGATGTAGGTAGTTTAGGCAAAGTAAATTCTTCACAACTATAAGCAGAGAAGTTTTCTAATTGAGTTGGCAAGCTAACATTATTGAAATTGATGGAACTTAACCCTGTAAACTTGATGTCGGTTAAACTATTGGGCAATTCCTCATTATTTATGTTTATAGCTGAGTAACTGTTTATTGGCTGAAACAAAACAGATTTAAGGTTCTTAAAGTATTGCAAGCCACTAATCCCATAGGCGCCAGTATTACCAGTATTAATTTTCTGACTAAAGGACATGACTGTAGTATTTAAAATGTCACTATTTGTAGTGTCCATTTGGTTGTTTGCATTAAATGCATTAGGAAAATAAAATTTCAAAATGTGCCTAAAATTGCTATCAGGAATTTCTACAAAAGGGTTACTTACTGGGCAAGCGCTTGGACAAAGCGGCAAATTTGTAATTTCAAATGTTGCATAACTAGTATAATTCGGCAGACACTTTACGTTAGAGCTCCACACGTCAAAACCTAATAAGCTATTAGGAATATTCTGCAAACATGTTAATGGGTTACCACTAAAGTATAAAGATTGTAAAGTATTTGGCAAGTAAAATAAAGATGTCAATTGGTTGTTGGTACAATACAACCCAACTATATTAGGCAAGTAAGGTAAAGATGTTAACTGGTTGTTATCGCAATACAAATAATTGATAGAAACAGGCAAAGGAGGTAAAAAAGTCAACTGATTGTTTTTACAATACAATTGCAATAACCCTTTAAAGTATTGTATACCAGTTAAGTCTTTAATAGAGTCATTAGAACAATCTAAAACATTTTCATTCAATACCCCACTACAAGTAGTATCCATTTGCCCTGCTCCATTAAAGCAAGAGGGTAATTGATTAATAAGGTATTTTCTAAAATTGCTATCAGGTATGTTCACATACTGCGCTTTAGCGTATGAACCCATCAATAGGCAAGCAATTATTAGGGTTGTAATCTTTTTCATAAATTCAAATTTACAAGGGTTTAAAATATATTTTTTATAATTAATCATTGTTCTAACTATTTAGGTATTAGTTTAAAGAAGTCGTAGCATTGATGGTAAAGTGTTCAATTGTTTTTGAGATGTTATTAATAAACACATCTAGTTCGGTACACTTACTGATAAATCCGTTAGCTAATTTTTTGTAGGTTTCATTTTTATCAAACTCATACTTTACATCCGAGTAAATCATTACAGGAATATGCTTTAAAAAATCTGTTGTTTTTACATATTCAAGCACATCTAAACTACTTCTATTTTGTAGGTATAAAGCCACAATAATTAAATCGGGATAGTCTAACTTGTCTTTACCATTAAGCCCGCCCAACATATCAATGGCATCATCACCATCATAAGCAATACTTATTTTTCTGATAGATTCTGTTTCGTTTAGTGCTTCGATGGTTAAATACACATCGCTTCTGTTATCTTCTACCAACAATACGTGTAACTTTTTCATGTATACCCAATTTTTCCTGATTAATTCTTCAGTCCAAATACTACTACGCATTGTAGAGAATAAAAGGTTGGGATTCGGAAAAAAATATTTTATTAGCCTTGGCAAAAAGGAAGAAACTAAGAATATATCTGCTTTGTATAACATCAAAAAAAATAGGTAATAATGCAATAATTAAATTAAAAGGAAGAGAATGAGTTGGTAGCTAAATCATGAATCTTTTTTAGTGATACAAATACCACTTTTTCCTGTAGAGGAAATACAAATGTTTGTTGATAGAAGGGAAAGGTAAATTGAAATGTAAAAAAATACATTCGGATAAGGGCATTCTAACGTAAATCATTCCTTACTATCCTAAAAACAATCCCTAAAAAGCTGAATTACGGCAAGGTATTTAGTTTTTTGACCAAGGTATTTGGATTTTTGACCAAGGTATTTGAATATTTGGCCAAGGTATTCAGTTTTTTGACCAAGGTATTCAGTTTTTTGGCCAAGGTATCCAGATTTTTAACCAAGGAATTCGAATTTTTGACCAAGGTATTCAGATTGTTGGCCAAGATATCTAAGTTGTTGGACAAGGTTTATGAACTGAAAGCCTGCATAAATTAATGCTAAATACTCTTTTGAAGGCTGTTTATGGTCTATTTAAAAGTATTTTTTCTAATTGAAAGATATAGTGTTGCCGCATGCAATAATAAGACTACCTCTGTGGCATCCAAGGAGTAATTCTGCCGATTGGCTAAAATTTCAAAAATGCAATTAATCATCAAAGTTCTGCTTACCTTTTTAAAATTTTTACCTGCCGACAAATTAATCTTTGGTAAAGGCGTTATTGCGGGAATAACCAAAACCGTTGCCAAGTTTCCTAATTTGCCCGTCACTTTGGTAGCCTTACAAACATTGAGCGATGCACTCGATGCTGCCATAACCGCCGCCCTTACCGGGAGCGACACCTCGGCAGTGGCATTAGAAACGGCCATCAAAAACTGGGATGCAGGGTTTAAATCCACTGCCAATTATGTAAATTTTATTGCAAATGGCGATAAGTCTATCATTGTTGGGGCGGGGTATACACCTAGTAAAGAGGATTCAACTTCTGCAGCATTACCTGCCGTGTTATTGCTTTTTAAATTGATAACTTCTACCGTCAAAGGCTGGTTTGGTGCATCTGTAAAGCCATTTGTAGAAAAAGGAAGTAAGGCGTATGTATTTATTGCCTATCCTCCCGAAGTAACCATCACCCAATCTACCGGATTGTTAACTATTACCCAAGCGGGCATCTCTACTTACATTAAAATTGGGACGGGGCATTTGGTTTATTATGAAAATATGCCGAAAACAGAATTTAATGTAGTGGCATTTGGTGTAAACAGCGTGGGAATGGGGCCAATGACTACGCCAGCACCCATAACACCGCAATAAACTAACTATTACAATGCGGTTAAAAGGCTCTTGGAGTTGTTGCTTCAAGAGCCTTTTTTCATCTAAACATTCATTTATGAAAAAGAATATACCTCAGCCTTCCCCATTCATTTTTAACTTGATGAATGCAGATGCAAATCAAATGCACTTTTCTACGCTGGTTTCTGTGGTCAATTTTATTTTGCATGTAGAAGGTTCCTGCATTAATGATTATGTAACCTACCTAGATTACTTTACCATAGAGCAATACAAGCTATTGAGTGTAAGAATAATGGAGAAAAGAAATAAGCAGGTTTTGATGAATCAGCACCATTTAATTATCTTTTATGCGATGCTGCATTACATAACAGAACTGTATGATTCGGAAAGAGAATTTACATTACTTAAAGGCGAATTTAAAGATCAAGCTTTGGCAGACATGATTATGCTACAGGATTATTTACCTAATTACGCCAAGGATAGCATGGCAATACTTAATAGAGATTTTAAGAAAAACAATGCGCTAGCAGTAGCCTTTGCCAAGATTGATGCTTACCAAATACCAGCATAAAATTGAATTATCTGTACAATTAATACTAAAATAATTATGAAAAATAAGAAACCCGTACCGCCAGCACCCATCATTTGTATATTGGTAAATAACGAAGAAAAGAACTCTACTCATGCAGTAATATTTTCATTAATAAATTTATTAATTACTGCAAAGAACTCAATCGTGACTGACTATTTTGACTATTTGAATTATTATACGATAAAACAATACTTACTTTTTTGTGATAGAATTTTGAATAAACGAAATAAGGAATTACCAGTAAACCAATTACACTTTCTTATTTTTTATTCTATTTTTCACTTCACAATTCAATTGTATAAATCGAAAACAATTATCAGTTATTTACAAGAACAACTGCCTCCTGAAAGATTAGAAACATTTGATGAAACAAGTGAAGTTTTGATCATTTTTTGCACAGACGCATTAGATCATTTAAGAAAAGGATACAAGAACAACTATGCAATTGCCGCAGCCTTTACTAAGATAGAAGCATATAGAATACCAAGCTAGATATGAGATAGTAGATATGAACTCATATCTCATATCTACTATCTAAAAATCAGTTGTATTGCGGATCCAACGGATAGTTTACCATCATTTGATACTCGCCACCCAACTCTTGTAAGGCCACTTTCCAACTGTTTTCGGGGGTAGTACTAAACAACAATCGCCTACTGCACTTAGATAGAATCCAGCTTTTATCGTCTATTTCCTGTTGTAGTTGCCCTTCTCCCCATCCACTATATCCCACAAAAAAGCGTATTTGATGCGGTTGTAACTCTTGGCGTAATAATAAGTTTATGACGTAGGCAAAGTCGCCACCCCAATAAATACCCTTCATTACTTCGAGGCCTCCAGGAATTAATTCAGGACAATGGTGCAGAAAATGAAGGGTATTGGTTTGTACCGGGCCACCATAATATACCGGAAAACTATTGCCATATAAATCTTCTATCAACTCGCCTAGCACATGTTCTTGTGGTTTATTGAGCACAAAACCAAAGCTGCCCTCAGGTTGATTTTCGCAGATGAGAACGGTAGTACGCAAGAAGTTTGGATCCTTTAAAAATGGATCTGATATAAGAAGTGTACCCGGATAGATAATGTTTTCCATAGTAGAAAAGTACAAAAGTTTTTTAAGGTGACCAAGATTTTATTTTTTAACGAATAGGATTTGCCACAAGTATTACAAGGACATAAGTAGGCCTCAATAATGAATAATCCATTTTTCCACAACTCATAACCCATAATTCATAACTCATAACTAGTTACCGCCTACATTTGTAATCCATAAATTAATTTTTCATTTTTAAAACAATACAATCATGTCATTTACATTGCCAGCATTGCCTTACGCACACGATGCTTTAGAACCATTTATTGATGTTACTACCATGCAAATTCACCATGGCAAACACCATCAAGCTTATGTAGATAACCTTAATAAAGCTATTGCAGGAACACCAAATGAAGGAAAAACTATCGAAGAACTAGTTGCTGTAGCGGGTACGATCTCTCCTGCAATTCGTAATAACGGAGGTGGACATTGGAACCACACTTTCTTTTGGGAATCTCTCGCTCCAAATGCAGGCGGAACTCCTACAGGTGCTTTAGGAGACGCTATCACTGCTACTTTTGGTAGTTTTGATGCGTTTAAAGAAAAATTTGCTGCTGCAGGTGCTACTCGTTTTGGTAGTGGTTGGGCTTGGCTAATAGTAAAAGATGGTAAGCTAGAAGTAAGTTCTACGCCAAACCAAGATAATCCATTGATGGATGTGGCTGAAGTAAAAGGAACACCAATATTGGGTGTTGACGTTTGGGAACATGCTTACTATTTGAAGTATCAAAACCGTCGTCCTGAATATTTGGGCGCTATATGGAACGTTATCAACTGGACTAAAGTAGCTGAGCGTTTCGCAGCCGCTATATAGTTTTTAAATTTTACCACGAAGGGCACAAAGGTTTTCACAAGGTACACAAGGATTTATTGTACTGAAAGTGATTTCTTTTGTGCCTTTTTCTTTTGCCTTCTTTTTCCCTTTGTGTACCCCGTGAAACCACTTTGTGTTCTTCGTGGTTAGATTTTTTTTATTCAACAATTGACATTTATCAATTTATGTATCAATAAAAAACAGAACTTGCCGCCCAACTTAAAATATAAAAATAACGAAGTATGAAAAAATGCATGATTACCTGCGCGTCATTAGTACTA
The DNA here is from genome assembly GCA_947381435.1 of Chitinophagaceae bacterium. Taxonomy (GTDB): domain Bacteria; phylum Bacteroidota; class Bacteroidia; order Chitinophagales; family Chitinophagaceae; genus Parasediminibacterium. The sequence continues at coordinate 7,950 of CANCVE010000071.1, read as the reverse complement.
TTAGCCGCTTGTTCCTCTGGAAACAAAAAAATAATAGTGTACATAAAGGGCAATAGTACAGTGAACGAAGATGCTAAAACTATTACCGTAGTGGATGGTAGTGGTAGCGATGAGAAAGCTATTGCTTACAAAACCGGTGATAAAGTTCAATTGCAAATAAAAGGACTCGGCGATGATGCCTCTGTGCCTATTGATAATAATGGACTCTACATATTGAATGCTAAGAATGATACTATAATTGGTAGTTTTCAAAACTATTCGAGTCCTAAATCTGCGGCTGTTGTAAAAACCCAAGAAGACTTGAAACATGGCATCGACTCGTTGGTACAACTTACCGAAGGGAAAAATATCAGTGCAGCCAATCGCAACTTCTTTATACTTCCTAAAACTGCGGTAAAGATTTCTGATAATGTAGATGCGTTTGTTGTTGGTCCATTCCATCAGATGACGTCTGTAGAAAAAGAAGGAGATAAAGTACCTGAGGTTTATCGCTTTTACAGCATAAAAGAAATTCGTGAAACAATTGCCAAGCTTACCACACTTACAAAAGCTACAAAAGCAAAATAATATTTTTAATTAACCACGAAGGGCACAAAGGTTTTCACTAGGTACACAAGGATTTATTGTACTGTAAGTGATTTCTTTTGTGCTTTTTTTTGTGTACTACTATTTGACTTTTTTCGAAAAATGTTGGTCAATGCTACAACGTAGCATTCTCTATGTGTTCTTTTCTTTTTTCTTCTAGCACCAGCAATACTATGTTGCATATGTGCCTATGAAATCTATGTGTTTAAATCCTTTACTTCTCCATAAGTTATATGACTTGGAAACATTAGTTCCCTAATTTTTAGCTTTGTGGTAAAGCTCCTTTGTGGCAAAAGTTAGATGTTTACCAACAATGCGGCAGCAACCATTCCTGCGGTTTCGGTACGTAATCGGGTATTGCCCAATGAAGTTGGTAAGTATCCTTTTTGCAAGGCCGTTTCTATTTCCGAATTACTAAAGTCTCCTTCTGGTCCTATCAAAATCTGTACATCACTACTTATTTTAAAGTCGGTTATTGTTTGCTTATTAGCCTCCTCGCAATGGGCTATCAATTTTAGAGAATAGCTTGATGAATTAATAACTTCCACTGCATTTGTAGGTTGATGAAGCAAGGGTAACCATGTTTGTTGACTTTGTAACATGGCAGCAATCAGAATGTTTTGCATTCTATCAAACCTAAAATGTTGTTTTTCTGTTCTATCACAAATAAGAGGTATTATCTCCGTTACACCCATTTCTGTAGCCTTTTCAAGAAACCACTCTAGTCTGCTTGCATTCTTCAACAATGAAATAGCTATCGAAACTTTCTTCCCTTGGTTTTCAATAAATTGACTTTCTGAAATGCTCACACTACAATGGCGTTTGTCAGCATCTACAATATTTGCTTTGTGCAGCCACCCTTTTCCATCAGTTAGATGCAATGATTCGCCCTTCTTCATGCGCAAAACCTGAATACAGTGTTTGCTAGTTTCTTCATTCAATACAAAGGCTCCGGTAGTAGCAATTCCTTCTTGATAAAAGTATGGTATAGACATCAGGCGAACAGTTATACTAATTTAGTTGAACAATGAAGGTTGAAATGATAACTGCAAATATCTACAATATCTTTCTTATTCATTCAATACCTATCCAGCCAATCTTTAAACGCAGCCCCTTTCCATTGAGTTATAATAGGTAGTCGATTATATTTTGACAACCTTACTAAGCTTAAAACTAGTTCATCTAATTTGTTTATTAAGTAACATTAAGGTAATAATTAAGTAACAATAAGGTTAACTTAAAATAACGTTAAAGCAATATTCATACTGTCTCTTTGCAATTTCAACAACTAACTGGTTAATATTTCATTGTGACCTACATGGCGAAGCCTTGCATTAAGACTTTAAAAGTAAAATCCCATTCCTCCTCCTCCTTTTAAATGCTTTATCAATTGCTTAAGCATTTAATCCTTAAAGCAAAGTTTTGTTTACCGATTATGCTTGTTAGTTAAGTTGCTGAAGTTTATTATCTATATCTCTTTTTCGTCCCTGATGTTCATAATTGGCATAAAGGTTTTAGACTTTAAAATTATAATGTTAATGAATGTTCTGACCAATTTTAGTTGCGTAAATATCTAATTACGGTTTCCTACTATAACCAAGTTTTAGTTACTAATATTTTTTATAACCTTTTATAAATAACACTATAGAAGGATTATTTATCTATAAAAACATCATTTAAAACAATATTACATATGTTAATAGTTCAACTTAATGGGGATTTAGGAACCCAAATGTTTCAATATGCAGTTGCCAGAAATTTTTCATTGGTTTATGACTGCGAATTATTGCTTGATTGTAGTTTGATACTAAAAAGATTAAAATCGAGACCAGATATTAACCTTTTGCCACTTTATGGATTCAATACATCACTTAAAATTGCTGGTTCTTCAATAGTAAATAACTTTCTAAGGCATCAAGGGGTTTCAAGTCTTTTACGATTTCCTGAACTAAGAAATTATAAGGTTATTACAGAAAGTAGGCAGCAGATAACCCCCAATTTTATATATACAGTTGCACCACCAACGTTACTAAAGGGTAATTTTTATGATGAGTTCTATTTTAAAGAGCATATTGTTCAAATGATATCAGATTTTACTTTTAAGGAGGGGTTTAAATTTGAAATTGATGCAATCAGCCATCATTTTCAATTAGAAAAATCTATAGGCATAATATTAACCCTTCCAAACACAAAAAATCTACCAGTTGATTCGGACGAGTCAATTAATTTAAATTACTATCATGCTGCAATAGCCTATTTTTCTCAAGAATTTCCTCTCGCCAAATTTGTTTTCTTTACCAATTTAAGTGAACCAGAGATTGAAGCGGGCTTTGGAGATATTAACAAGAGCGTTTTTGTATTACATGAAGGGATAATGCAATGGAAAAATTTGGCATTGATGAGTAAGTGTATGCACCTCATTGCGGATGACACCGCCATTTCGTGGTGGGCTGCTTGGTTAAATAATGGCACTAACACAACAGTAGTCATTCCTCAAAACTTTTCGATAAATAAACCAGAATTAACCTACAAAATAAAAGGAGTTGTGCAAAACTGGATTAAAATGTAAGACTTCAAGACTCTTCCTTAACAACTCACGTCACTTCCGCAATAATCTCTTTGACATCAAAATATAAAAAGGCGCAGATAAACCAATTGTCTATCTGCGCCGTGGGCTAAATTTATTGCAGAATAATCCTTCTTACATTAGTTCTTAATAAACTGCTTTTGTTGTAAAGCCTCGCCTTTTATCACTACAAAATAACTTCCTTTTGCTAAATTATCTATGACTAAAGAAAGACTATTTGTGCCAGCAACAAGGGGTACATTTTGTTGTTTTACCACCTTACCCAATGTATTTACTACTTGTAACAACGCAGTTTCGCATTTAGCATTTACTAAATTAACATTCAAAACACGCTGAGCAGGATTTGGGAAAACGTTTAATTTAATACTAGAAACACTGTTCAACACAACCACTGAACTATAAGTAATAGTACCCACTTTATCAATAGCTTTTACCCGGTAGTATGTTGTTGCATAAGAAGACTCATCTACAAAAGTATAGGTTGCAGTTGCTGTATTTTTTGCTAAGACAGTACTTAATGTTTTGAAACTTGTAGCGTTATTAGATTTTTCGATAGTAAATGTAGAAACTTGCAATTCGCCAATTGTACTCCAACTTATGCTTACCTGACCATTGTAATTTTTAACAGCTAAATCAATTTTCTTTACTGGAACTGGAACTGTAGTATCGCCATCACCTCCGCCGCCATCCAAAGGACCACCTTGTGCTTTTATAAGCGTAGTTGAGAACATTAAAATAGCAGAAACTGCCACTATTCTTGAAATATGTAAAATTCTATTTTTCATAATCTATAATATTTAAAATCACTGATGAAATGATTTGAATGAAAAGAATGATTGATTTAATTTAAAAAGAAATGGACTTTTTAGATTTTTTTAAACCAATTTCTGTTGAATAAATATTAACGATTAACAGCAATGAAATATTGCTGTTAATCGTTAAAAGCTTTTTATTTTACCTGTAAACTTGTACTGTAAACAACTTTAGCATCGGAACTGATTACTAAACTGTATTGACCAGCAGTTTGTTTACCAATATTTAAGTTGTATGCGCTAGACTTTCCATCGATGGTAGTGGTGTAAACCTTTTTACCAGACAAATTGTAAACTGCAACAGAATACTTGCCTGCAATAAGATTACCGGTAGAAATATGCAAATTGTTGCCCACTAACGGATTAGGATAAACACTGATTGCAGCACTAATTGGCGCAACAAATAAAACCTTGCTATAAGTGATAGAGCCATCTATATTGGTAGCTTTAATTCTGTAATATTTGATTGCATTTGTAGCTTTAGTATCTGTGAAAGAATAATTTGCAGAAACAGCATTTTTAGAATCAACAGTTGTTACTGCAACAAAGTTTGCACCATTAGAAGAACTTTCAAGCGTATAAGAAGCCAAATCAACTTCACCAAGTGTGTTCCAATTAACTTTTACTTGACCATTATTCAGTCTTTCCGTAGATCCAGAAATTAATCTAATTGGCAATGCATTTACTTTAAATGCAAGTGCAAAACGACTACCATAGGTACTTGCATCAGCAGTTGGGGTGAAAGATAGCGTAGTTGTATCTCCTGTTAGTTCTGTAGTTGTTTTAGCAAATCTATCTATAATCATTGTTGTTACTCCATCTATCTTAAAAGCTGTAGATACCAACTGTAGCTTATAATTTGTTCCTACTGTTAAGTCAGCCACTGCAATAGTGATGGTATCTGCAGCGGTAATTGCTTTGTACCCGTCAATTCCTAAAAATTTACCTTTCTCTACAAAATAAATGTTATCAGCAGTATTTATAATCTGATTAGTACCGGAACCATTTGCTCTCAATGCAGAATTAACCAAAAATTTAATTCCATTTGCCTGACCGAAGCCAGAAGCGGTGTTCTTTAATAAATTGACAAATAAGCTATAAATTGCTTGTGGACTATTGCCAGTTGCAATATTTTTTGCATTACTTGCTGGAGCAATAAGTAACATAAATGCACCCATTATGAAGGGCATTGTAAATTTTGTAATTAATAATTTCATATTGTATTTATTTTATTAAAATTGTATTTTACCAAAAAAGCGTACAAAAAATTCAGTTGAATTTTTTGTACGCATAACTACACTTTTGTAATTGTAAATTAAACTAGCTGCTAGCTTTATTTGCCAAATGCACTAAGCTCACCTTTCTTGAATTTGTACGTAACAAATAAGATTGCAGTAGCAACAAACATGATAGTCATGTTTGGATCTAAAGGAACTTGAGCAGCAGGTCCTCCACCACTATCACTTCCAGAGCCATCTAAAACTCCGCCTTGTGCATTAGCAATTGTTGCAGTTGCAACCATCAACATTGTAGCAAAGGCCACTTTTGAAAATTTCAACATTGTTTTTTTCATCTTTTGTAATTTAAAATTTAAGTAAAAAAGAACCAACAGCAACCTTGTGCTGCTGTTGGCTAATTAATAATTATTTAACTTGTAAAACAGTACTGTAAACTGCTTTACTACTGTTGCTAACAACAACATTGTAACTACCAGCAGTTAATGAACCTACCTTTAAACTTTGAGTTCTAGAAGCACCTTCAATTTGAGCAGTAAATACTTTTTTACCCAATACATTGTAAACTGTTACATTGTATTTTCCGGCAGCAAGGCTGCTAGTAGAAAGGTGTAAAGTGTTACCTACTAATGGGTTAGGGAATGCACTGATTGCAGAAGCAATAGTTGTAGATGCGGTTTTAGCAGAGAATATAATTGCATAACGAGTTGCATTAGATGCAGTAAACGTTACGCTTGTACCTTCTGATTTTAATTCTGTAGTAGTGTTAGTGTTTTTATCTAACAAGTAAGGAGTTAAACCTTCAACATTAAAGTCAGCAGAAGTAACATTTAATTTGTATGAAGTTCCTTCTGTAAGTTGGCTAAGTGCTAAGTTGATAGTATCAGTTGCAGTTAGGTTTTTGTAACCAGCAATTGCATAAGATTTGTTACCATCTACAATAGAAAGGTTATCAGAAGCATTAGCAAATTTGTTAACACCACGATTAGCAGCCAAAGTTTTATTAACTACCAATTTGATACCATCAGCTTTTTGATAACCTACTTCTGTGTTCTTATATAAAGAAACATATAAGCTTTTTGAAGCAGATGCGCTGAATAAACCATATTGTTTTCTTGAGTTATTAGCAGCTTTGTGTGCTTCCTTAATAGTGAATGAACCAGTAGCTCCGGTACCATCGTTCTGAACAAAGAATGCACTTCCTGGCATAATATATTGTGCATTAACACCAGCAATAGTTGCTCCAAGACCTGGCTCATAAGTAACGTAGAAACTTAAAGCACCTGTAGGACCATCATTATTTGTAGAATCATTACGGCTAATGAAATTATAAGCATATAATAGCTTAGAATTTGCATAAGAAGGCTCACCAGTAACAGCATCCCAATCAAGTGGTGCTAAATAAGGATTACCAATCATGCTGTAACCATTCAATGCAGGATTCAAGCTATTAGTAGTATTATACACTACATCACCAGTTACCAAAGTACCCGTAGCTCTTACAGTTGTTTTGTTTACCATGAAGTAAGGAGATAAACCAGCTTGAGCAATGTTGTAACCTCTATCACCTCTTACCAACACACGGAATCCATAATGATAATCAAGATTTGCTAAAGCACCAGACTTAGTAGATTGGTTTGTTGCAGTACTGTAAGCAGACCAAATACCATTTCTGTAAGAATAAGCAGAAGCACTACCAGCAGCAGTGTAATCTAAACCAGAAGTAGCATCAAAACTACCTGGAGTACCCTTGGTACCAGTGATAAATATACCATAACCAGCAGTCTTGTTACCACCTTCTTGCCAGTTGCTGAAAATTGTTCCACCATTAGTATTTACACCAGGCGTTAAATCGCGATAAGCACGGAATTTAGCAGGAATAAAACGTTCTGCAACTACGTTACCAGAAACACTACCAGCAGCAACTACATCCACGATAGCAGTGCTATCTAATGAAGTAGATTTAATAGTCAATTTACCATTAGATGCAAGAACACCTTTGGTTAAGATTAACTTGTTAAGAATCTTTAATGAATCTGCACTAGAGTTAGTGATTGTACCATTGCTATTAATTTCTAATACACCGATTGAACCATTACCGTTAACATTTACATTAGAACCTGATAATGTTAATTTCTTAGCATTCAAATAAGAACCAGCACCAGTAATAACACCATTGTTTGTTACGTTACCAGCGAAAGTAGAGTTATCAGTTAAATTAATAGTACCGTTATTAACAATGTTATTGCTAAATGTACCATTAAAGTTTACTGTACTACCAGAACCAACTGTTAAAGGAGAACCACCATATACTATTGAACCACCATTATTGATGATAGTACCAGAAGTAAGGCTTAAAGTACCATTGATAGTTAATGTTTTACCAGCATTGATAGTTAATGTACCACCACTTAAAGTAACATCATTATAAGTAGTATCACCAGAAATTACAGTAGCATAGCTAGAAGGAACTACAAGATCAGAAGCTGCATTCAACACATCGTTGAAAATTGTATCAGCGAAATTGTAATTAGATAAAGCAGGTGAACCAGTAGCAGGACGGTAATCTGGACTAGTAAAGTTGTAAGGACTAGTTAATATACCGCTTGTAGAGGCTGAAGAATCATTGTTATTTTTAGCAAAATAAGCATATACACTAGGGTAATCTGCCGTTTGCGAAGAAGCAGGCCAAGGAGTGCCCCAATCAATAGTTCTACCAGTCAATGTACCA
>CANCVE010000070.1 GCA_947381435.1 Chitinophagaceae bacterium | reverse complement strand
TAATAAAAACGATGTTGCTTATCCGCTTTTACGCACCATTGTAAGTAATCTATTTAAGGTTTCCGATCCTTCAGCTCAAGGTAATAGAAGTGTGGAAGATGAAAAAGCGGATGCGATTAAGAAAGCTAATGGCTTCGATTATATTCAACATGAAGAGATAAGGGAAGATTTGATTAAAGGCCGAATTGGTCTATCGCGAAATAGATTACCTGTTGAAACGTTGATTCAGGATGTTGCGGCAGATTCTATTGGTAACTACGAAAATGGAGATCAATATATTGCCCTTGGTAAGGATGCTATTAAGCAACAATCTGTTGGTGTGCTAACGTTAGCGGCAGGTGTAGGTAGCCGTTGGACAAAGGGTGCGGGCGTAATTAAAGCAATAAGTCCTTTTGTAGAAATGGGTGGTAGGCATAGAAGTTTCTTAGAGCTTCATTTTGCTAAAACGAAGCGAGTCGCTACTGAGTATGGTGTAAACATACCTCATATAATTGCCACTAGTTATCTTACCCATTCATCTATAGAAAGAAAGTTAAACCAACAAAATAACTACGGCTACACTGGTTCGGCATATTTATCTCCAGGAAGGTCTATTGGTCAACGGTTTGTGCCTACAGAGCGTGATCTTCGTTTTTTGTGGGAAGAAATGCCTCAAGAAACATTAGATGAAAACAAGCAAAAAGTGCGCGAGGCAGTCCGCAATACATTGATAGGATGGGCAAAAGGAAAGGGAGAGGGGAGTGATTATGTAGATAATATTGCGGCACAACGATTCTCTCCATTGGGGCATTGGTACGAAGTGTCAAACCTTATCCGAAATGGGGTGTTGGCAAAATTGTTAAAGGAGAATCCATCTGTTCAAACGTTGATGTTGCATAATATTGATACACTTGGTGCAGATGTTGATCCTATTTCTTTGGGTTACCACTTAGCTTCGGGTAATGTCTTGACTTTTGAAGTGATTGCCAGAAGAATTGAAGATAGGGGAGGTGGACTAGCGAGGGTTAATGGTGTAAACCGTATGCTGGAAGGATTGGCGCAACCACACGAGGAAGATGAATTGAAATTAAGCTATTATAGTTCTAACACTACTTGGATTCAGGTGGATGCTTTATTGGAATTATTTGGACTAACACGTGCCGATTTACAGAATGCTGATGAGGCATATCTGGCAGCAGCTGTACGTAAGTTAGCACAAAGGATGCCTACTTATGTTACCATTAAAGAAGTAAAATATCGTTGGGGACATGGACAGGAAGACATTTATCCTGTGGCACAAATAGAGAAACTTTGGACGGATATGACAGCCCTTCCCGACCTTAAATGTGGCTATATGGTGGTTCCTCGTATGCGTGGGCAACAGTTGAAAGACCCTGCACAGTTAGATTCTTGGATTACTGATGGTAGCTATAAATACATAGAAGGATTGTGTAGTTTTTAAGTGATATATACCTTATTACAATTAAAGTAGAACACAATTTTTATGAATAGATTCATTGTTTTAATGAATCTATTTATGTTTTTAGTGAATGGCTCCATGTTTTTTGATGATCGATTCATGTTTTTGATGAATAATTCACTTGATGAATGAATCGCTTCATGTTTTAGGTAGATCGCTTCATGATTTTAGTGAATCGATTGATGTTTTTAGTGGATTATTCATTTTTTGAATGAAGCGATTCATAGCTTAGTTAGATTGATTCATGTTTTTGGTGAATCAATTCTTAGTTAAGATGGTTCTATTCATATTTTAGATGGGTCGATTGATGTTTTTGGTGGATCGCTTCATTTTTTAAGTGAATCGATTCATTGTTTTGATGGATGGATTGATGTTTTTAGAGGATCGGTTCATCTTTTTAGTCGATTAGTCCATTGTTTTGATGGATGTTTGGGTTATAAATCCCAAGTTCTTTTAAAAGTAAACTTGTTGTATATCATTCAAATATGGTTAAGTTTTTATTTTATGTTTTCCCTTTCCATGTTTTAATAAATGGTGGAAGTTCATAAGCCAACATACAAAGCCATCCTATCATACAGGCCCATGCAATCCCTTTCAAACCAAGATAAGGAGCTAGTAAATAAGCTGAAACCACACGGCCTACAACTTGAGTGGAAGTACAGATAAGTGTCATTTTCATCCTGCCCAAACCACGGAAGTAACCTTGAATGATATTTGTAAGTGCTGGAAGAAGATAAAGGAAAGACATGATTTTAAGATACTGTACGCCAGAGTCTACCACCTTTGTACCTTTATTGCCTACAAATCCTGTAACGAATTGGCCGCAGAAAAAGTAAATGATGACCATCATCGCCAAGCTATAAATCAATTCTATCTTCACGCCAGTATAAAATCCTTTTCTTATACGATCTATCTTTTCTCCCCCTTTGTTCTGGGCAATAAACCCTGTTGTTGCATGAGCAATATTTTGTTGGGCAACCATCACAAAATCATCAACTTTATTCACGGCATTAAAAGCTGCAATAGAAAATACGCCCAATGGATTGACAGCTCCCTGTACCAATAATTTTCCTATGTGAAGCGTAATCTGCTGCATGGCTGTTGTTGTACTGTATTTGATTGTATCACGCAATAAGGATCTGTCAAAAACAAACTCGTGGCGTGTATACCTCAAAAAAGGAATTCTTTTTCTTACATATATAATACAGAATAAGGCGGATAATGCTTCGGCAATGACGGTGGCACAGGCGGCACCAGCTATGCCTAGTTTAAATACTGCAACAAACAATAAATCGAGAATAACATTGAGTAGGGCAGAAGCTATCAGGAAATAGAGTGAGGCTCTGGAGTTGCCCATACTTCGCAAGGTAGAGGCATAGATGCTGTAGATGAATGTAAAGATCATCCCAACAAAGATTATCCGAAGAAAAAGTGTGGCATCATCAAGTATTTCGGCGGGAGTATGTAGGAGTTTTAAAATAACATGGGAGAATGTTAAACCAAGAATTACAATCGCCAATGTAAATACACTGCCTGCAATGAGTGCTGTTGATATTTCCCGTTTCAATTTTTCGATGTCGCCAGCACCGAAGAAGTTGCCCATCAGTACGGACATTCCCAAACAAATACCCACTATTAAAAACAAAACAATGTTCATAATTGGGCCTGCCGCACCTACTGCTGCTAATGCATTGGCACCAATAAAGCGGCCAACTATTATAGAATCGGTTGCATTGTAGGTAAGCATGCAAAAGTTTCCTATTATCAATGGAATTGTAAAATGTATGATTTGTGGCGTGATTGGCCCCGTGGTCATGTCAACAATTTTTCCTTCCTTCATCTACTTGATAACTATTGTGGCTGGCAAATATAGGTAAGGGATGGTGTTCGGACTTGGGTTGTAGTTTAGTTTCAAAATTAAAAGGGTTGATTCGGTTTAGCCTTTTTAGTAAAAGTAAACCCATTCGTGATAATAATATTTTAGCTGTTATTCTTAACGTTTATGCTGCAAACGTTACCAAAGTCAGGATTCCTTTTCCTTTTTTAATAAATGAACCATGATTACATTCTTTAATCAAACTACTACAAAATGACAAGTTGCAAAAGGCTTTATTTGTTTCAAATTAAAGTTTAGTTATATGTTATTCTGATATAATACTTAAGTTTTATTGAACTTTTTAAAATGGGAAATAACACCGCCTGCTTTTAATAATTAACCCATAAATAATAAAAAATGAATAAATATATAATGCCATTGCCTACATAATTAGATAAACTAATCCTGCTCGGTATTTTTTTTGAGGTTTGAGCAAGTTTAGTAATATCTACACAATAAAATCAATCAGGTAAACTCTTAAATGCAAATATGAAAATAATGTTCAACCTATCCCGTTTTGCCAAACTTATGGCAATTTTTATTCTACTTTTTATCAGTCAATCACAAGCGCAAAGTGTATCCACCTTTGTAAATTCTGGGTTAAACAACCCGCTAGGTATTGCTATTGATGCATCTGGAAACATCTTTGTAGCTAACTTAAATGCTAGCACTGTGAGCAAGATAACTAGTGGTGGCACAGTTACTACATTTGCTACAGTTACTAGCCCAAAAGGACTTGCATTTGATGCGTCGGGAAATTTGTATGTATCCAGCTATGGTGCATCGGGTTCTATTGTTAAAATAGCTAGTAACGGAACCACTTCTACTTTTGCAAGTAGTGTAACCAATCCTACAGGGTTAGCGTTTGATGCGTCTGGTAACTTGTATGTATCTAGTTACACTACAAGTACCATTTATAAATATACTAGTGGCGGCACTCAGTCTACTTTCGCTACAAGTATTTCCAGTCCTACAGGTCTTGCTTTTGATGCATCAGGCAATTTGTTTGCTGCAACCAATGGCGGGACAATTTACAAGATAACAAGTGCTGGTGTAAAAACTACTTTCGCTTCTTCCTCCTCACTAATGGGACTAGCATTTGACAGGGCTGGCAATTTATATGCATGCAGATATTCCTCATCTGGAAGTATTTATAAGTATAATACTTCTGGTACACAATCTACTTTAATTACACCTATTACTAACCCAAGTTATCTGGCATTTGATGCTAATGGAAATTTGTATATTAATAGCGCAATTGGTAATTCTGTAGTAGTAAACTATAATGTAACTATTACTGCCAGTGCATCCACTATTTGTGCTGGTACAAGTGTAACTTTTACAGCAACTACCCTTTATGCTGGTAATTCGCCATCATACCAATGGAAAAAGAATGGTAGTAATATAGGTAGTAATGCAACCACTTATACAGATGCCGGATTGAGTAATAATGATATTATTACCTGTACACTAACCAGCACTAGTTTTTCATCTGACGTTATAAGTAATAGTATTACAGAAACTGTAAACCCAAATTTAGTTCCTGCCTTGTCTGTTTCTGCAAGCAGTTCGGTAATAAATGGTGGTACACCCATTACATTTACTGCAAACCCAACCAATGGAGGAACATCCCCGGTATACCAGTGGCAATTAAATTCATCAAACGTTGGTACTAGTAATGGTAGTATATTGCTTGGAGGGGCAAGTCAGAAATTGTCTATGTCTCCCGGAATTACACCAGGTACGGGTGCATATACGGTAGATTGCTGGTTTTACTTAAATACCGCAGGTAGTGGAGTAATTTTTGGCAATACGGGAAGTTCGAACCAGATGACAGTGTATATAACTAATATGACTACTATTTCTGTAGATGATTACAACTATAGCAATCAAACGTTTACAGTACCTACAATGAGCTTGTATACATGGTATCATTTGGCAGTGGTAAGAAATAGTTCTTCTCAAGAAACTGTGTTTTTAAACGGTACCAGAAGTAGTACAGGAGCAGTTACAGATAGCAGAAATTTCTCAACAGCATCTACAAGTATTGGGTATGGCAATAATGTTGGCACCTATTTTACTGGCAATATAAGTAACTTAAGAGTTGTAGTTGGTTCTAATTTGTACGATCCAATACAGAGTTCTATCACTATGCCAACCGGGCCATTAACCGTAGTGACCAATACCAAATTATTGTTATTGGCTAATAGTTCAGGTACTTTGCTAACCGATGCCAGTTCTGTACAAACGGTTACCAATAGTGGTACTAGCTGGAGCGCTATCAACATGTTTCCGGCAATTACTTATTCAAATTCAAGTTTATCTTATGGAGATGTTATATCTTGTACGATGACATCAAACAATATTTGTCAGACTACTAATACTTCTGCTAATAGTGTTGCCATGTTGATAGCCCCAACTATTGGCGCATTCAGCAACATAACTAAGACCTATGGAGATGCCAACTTTAACTTGACAGCACCTTCTTCTAACAGTGCTGGAGCATTTACTTATACCAGCAGTAATACTAGTGTTGCAACAATTAGTGGTAATACCGTTGCAATTGTGGGACCTGGTAGTGCTACAATTACCGCCAATCAAACAGCCAGCGGTAATTATAAGATTGGTAGTACTACTGCAATACTAACTGTAGGGTTAAGTGGCTATACTTGGCAAGGAAATATATCTTCTGATTGGAATACAGCTGGAAATTGGATTGGGAATCAAGTACCAACAGGTTATTATAGTGTAACTATTCCTGCTTCGGCTAATTATCAACCTGTGCTAACCACTTCAACGTCTGTTTGGGGCATTACTCTAAATGGTCAACTTGATATTAATGGAAAAACACTGACACTTAAAGGTGCGATAAGTGGTTCTGGTAGTTTAAAGGGGGCAGCTACATCTGCATTGATCATTGATGGCACTGTAGGCACTGTCAATTTCGCAGCTTCTTATAACACAATAAAAGACCTTACTATCAATAGTGGTTCTGTTACCTTGGGCAACGCCCTAAATATTACGGGTACTTTTACCCCTACCGCTGGCACTATCAATACAAATGATTATTTAACCTTAAAGTCCACTTCTATTGCAAACTCTGCTGTAGTTGGTGTTGTAGGGGGAACAATTAGTGGTAACATTATTGTTGAAAGATATATACCTAAAAGCTATCGTGCCTATCGGGATATAGCACCAGAAGTTTATAATGCAGGAAGCATTTTTAATAACTGGCAAGAAGGGGGTAGTTATAGCAATAATGGCTACGGAACTTTTATAACTGGTGGTACGCCTACTGCTGGAGCAACAAATAGTATTGATGCTGCAGGACTAGATAAGAGTATAAACGCCGTAAGTTCGATTAATACTTTCTTGGGAAATACCCCAAGTTGGACAGCTATCAGTAATACCAAAACAACCAACTTAAATCCTTTTCAAGGGTATCGATTATTAATAAGAGGGGATAGAAGCTTTAATTTATTTACACAACCAGTTACAATTGCTGGTAATGGATTATTAATGTTAAATGCAACAACACTTCGAGCTAAAGGTCAGTTACTATCAGGAACAGTAACCTACAACACTTCTGGTGTAAGTAATGCCGTTACAGGTGCTGCATTTACTAGTAATACTTATGGGTTAAATACGGCTAACTCTTCAGGAGTTACGTTAACAGGTGGTTTTAGTATGATTGCTAATCCGTATGTGTGTTCTGTGGATTGGTCAACAATAACAAGAACAAATGTTCAATCTTACTATTACTATTTAGATCCAACATTTGGTTCAACAGGTATTTATGTATCGGGAAATGCTTTAGTAAACCGATATATACAGCCCGGTCAAGCTATTTTTGTTCAGAATGCTGCAAGTGGAAGTCCTACTATTGCCTTTAAGGAATCTGATAAGGCGCCTTCGTCAACTAAAACGGCGATATTTGGAAGTGCAATCAATAATCTACTTTCTATTACACTTTTAAAACAAGTAAGTGCTGGTGCTACACCTACATACAAGAAAATGGATATTGCCTATTTGGCATTTGATGCTGCTTATAGTAATGGCTATAGTACGGAAGATGCCCCAAAACTTAGCAATGCATCAGATAACCTTTCCTTTAGCGAAGGAAGTTATAATTTGAGTATTGATGGTAGAAGTATGCCAACAAATAATGATGTAATTACTATCCGCCTAGATAAAATGAGTATTGCCAATTTTCAATTAGAAATAGATGGAGCTGCGTACCAAATGCAAGGTCTTTCTACCTATTTGTATGATAATTATACAAAGACTTCTATACCTATTACAAATGGCATCAATAATTTTAGTTTTTCAGTAGATAGTTTAATAACAGCTAGTTATGCAAATAGGTTTACTATTGGTTTTAAGGTAAATGCGTTAGCGGTAAATAGTATTAGTGCTAGTGCTGAGGCAGAAAAAGGTAAGGTAAACATTAAATGGGCAGCCGTAGGAGAACGCAATCTTGTAAACTATACTATTGAACAAGCTGCAGATGGAACAAACTTTATTGGCATTGCAAAGGTACTTGCAAAAAATACAAGCCTTGCAACTTATGGTTATATCGATAAACAAACTGCTAGTATTAGTTACTATCGCATTAAAGCGGTTAGTACTGATGGAAGTATTAGTTATAGCAATATTGTAAGAGTAAATAGATTACAAATGGCGGGTTATGGCTTTTACCCTAATCCAATGAGTGGGCGTATACTAACGGTTTCTTTAACTAACATTTCTGAGGGTAAATATACAATCAATATTCTTAATAGCTTAGGAATGAATGTTTACTCAGAGAATATTAATAACCATGCTAGTTCTATTGGATATACAGTTACCTTTAATAAGCAATTGGCAAAAGGAATCTATAAATTAGTGATTATTGCTGTTGATAGTAGACAACAGGTTTACGCTGGAAATCTGGCAGTGGAATAGTATTTTAAAACTTAACTAATACACTAGAATTTCATCAAGAGCATAAATAATGAAGGCTTCGCTAAAACGAAGCCTTCATTATTTATAAATAGTATAAACCCTAAACCCTCAGCGAGCCTCTGAATCCTCTTGCGGCATAGTATGATTCAGCACCGTTGTGATATAAGAATACGGTATTGTAGCGGCGGTCGCAGAATACTGCACCGCCCAACTTCCTGATGTCGGCAGGCGTTTTCACCCAGCTGGATGTCTTTAAATCGAAATTACCCAATTGCTGTAATGCCCTATATTCCTCTTCGGATAAGATTTCAATGCCCATTGCAGTTGCCATATCAATAGCAGTATCTGCTGGTTTAAACTCTTTTCTTTTATTTAGAGCTTCACGATCGAAGCAAAGGCTTCTTCGTCCTTTGGGACTCTCTGCAGAGCAGTCATAAAATATATACTCGCCTGTAGCAGTGTCAAATCCAACTACATCCGGTTCGCCGCCAGTACTTTCCATTTCATTCAGCGACCATAGTTTCTCTACATTAGCTTCCAACTTTGCTTGCACAGCAGTCCATTCGATATTTTTATGGCGATTGATATGTTTCTCAAAGCGCTGTTTTAATGTGTCTATTAATGTTGTCTTTTGTTCCGATGTTAAAGTCATTTTATTTCCCATTATTTTACTTTTTTATCTGTACTGACTTATAGAGATTCAGTGCATATTTCAAATTAATTACAATTGTTTCCGATGTCAAATCGGAGGTCGATTAACTACAAATATATAATTTGCAGCTAATCCATTCTTAATAATTGCAATAACATAAGTGCGAATACGTTGGTAAATGTATTAGTTCTTGCAATAAAAAAGCCCACACTAATTAAAGTATGGGCTCGTGTAATATGTCGTTTAAAACTATGCTCTTGTATCTGGTCTAGGTAGTAAAGCTTTGTGGCTAAGTTTAAACTTGCCAGTCTTAGGGTCAATGTCCATCAATTTTACTTGAATCTTTTCACCTTCTTTCAATACACCTTCCATTGTTTCTAGGCGTTTCCAAGATATTTCACTAATGTGCAATAATCCTTCTTTTTTAGGTAAGAACTCTACAAAAGCACCAAATTCTTTAATGCTCTTAACAGTTCCTTCGTAAACAGTACCTGCTTCTGGTACCATTACTATACCCTTCACCCAGTTTAAGGCTTTATCAACAGCTTCTTTATTGCTAGAGAAAATGCTTACTACACCCTTATTGCCAACTTCTTCAATATTGATGGTTGTACCAGTTTCTTTCTGAATTTCTTGAATCACTTTACCACCTGGTCCTATTACCGCACCAATATATTCCTTATCGATGTTGTATTTAACAACCCTTGGTGCATGAGATTTCACCTCTTGACGAGCACTTGGAATAGTCTCGTACATGGCATCTAAAATGTGCAAACGACCAGCACGAGCTTGCGCCAATGCTTCACGCATTGTATCCATGCTTAAACCATCTACTTTAATATCCATCTGAACGCCACAAATACCATCGCGAGTACCAGTAACTTTAAAGTCCATATCTCCCAAATGATCTTCATCTCCAAGTATATCAGTAAGGATAGCATATTTATTGTCTTCACGAGTAATTAAACCCATTGCAACACCACTAACGTGCTTAGGAATTGGTACACCAGCATCCATTAATGCAAGAGAACCTGCACAAACTGTAGCCATTGAAGATGAACCATTGCTTTCTAAGATATCACTCACCACGCGAACGGTGTAAGCATAATCCTCGCCCGGCATCATTTGTTTAAGAGAGCGCTGAGCTAGGTTACCATGACCTACTTCACGACGGCTTTGTCCACGCATCATTTTTACTTCACCCGTACTGAAAGGAGGGAAGTTATAGTGTAAATAGAATTTGCTCTCTACTGACTTTCCAGCACTTTCTACCAACAACTCATCTAATGGAGTACCAAATGTAACAGTGGTTAATGATTGTGTTTCACCACGGGTAAACAAAGAAGAACCATGTGGTCCAGGCAGAATATCTACTTCCATAGCCAATGGACGAACTTCGTCTAATTTTCTACCATCCAAACGGAAACGGTCGTCAATGATCATGCTTCTTACTACCTCCCATTGTAAATCAGCATAATATTTCTTAGCTAATTTCTTTTGAACGTCAGTAACTTCTTCGCCTAGGCTAGCTATTAATTCGTCTTTCACAACGCTATAAGCATCACTTCTTTCGTGTTTCGCAGATCCTTTACGAGAAATTTGATAGATTTTATCTTTAGCAAAAGCTTCAACTTTAGCTTTCAATTCAAGGTCTTCAACCGGTTTCTTGTAGTCTCTCTTAGTAGTAATACCTTTTAATTGACCAAGCTTTTCTTGTGCTTTAATTTGAACACGAATAGCATCATGAGCTAATTGTAAAGCTTTTACTAGGTCTTCTTCGCTACATTCTTTAGCTTCACCTTCTACCATCATCAGGTTCTTTTCAGTTGCTGCGATGATAAATTCCATATCAACTTTTTCAAGTTGACTTCTAGTTGGATTCACAATGAATTCTCCATTCAAACGACCAATACGAACTTCAGAAATAATTTCTTTTACTGGAATATCTGAAACAGCTAAAGCCGCAGAAGCTGCTAAGCAAGCCAAAGCGTCGGGCATAATTTCAGGATCGCTAGAGATAAGGCTTATTAGTACCTGAACATCGCAAAAATAATCTTCTGGAAAAAGTGGACGAAGCGCCCTATCTATCAAACGACTAGTTAAAATTTCATAGTCATTTAAGCGAGCTTCTCTTTTAAAGAATGATCCAGGGATACGACCTGCAGAAGCAAACTTTTCTTGGTAATCGACACTTAGTGGGAAAAAGTCTTGACCCTCTTTTGGATCTTTGTTGGCAACTACTGTTGCTAATAGGATACAGTTGCCTTGGCGAACTGTAACGGCACCGTCTGCCTGACGTGCCATTTTACCTGTTTCGATGATAACTTCAGAACCATCAGGTAAAATAAAACTAGATTGTATCGGTTGTGATAACATTTCTTTGAATTAATACTATGCCAACAAAAAAGAATTGAATGGCAGAGCTTAGTGAGTAGAATGTAGATTGAAACAAAAACACAAATCCCAACATCTAAGAGAAGTTGGGATTTGCATATAGTCCTTCTTTCAACGAAAGTATATGAATGTCTCCGCCTCCCCTTATTGAAAGGGGGAAGAGGTTTATTTTCTTAAACCTAATTTTTCGATAAGAGCACGATAGCCCATCAAATCTGTCTTTTGCAAATAGCTCAATAAACTTTTACGTTCGCCTACCAATTGAATAAGACCTTTTTGGCTAGAGAAATCTTTTTTGTTCTGTTGTAAATGCTTACTGATATCTAGGATACGTTCAGTTAATAATGCTACTTGAGCCTCGATTGAACCTGTGTTAGTTGCTGCACCACCAAATTGGGTAAAGATGCTAACTTTTTTTTCTTTTGTAATTGCCATTTTATTTTCTTTCTTTTTGAAACAAACGGTATTGTTTCTTGTAATTTTTTTTAATGGCTGCAAATGTAGGAGAAATAGACTAAGTGTAAATTATTTTTACTTTTTTTTTACTAACACTCCTTATTATATTCTTTACTTTTAGCCAAAGTAATTCACAATATGTCCTCTTTTGTCTAGAATACGTTTATCTCGTTATATAAAGTATCCCTTTCTACCGGAATTCGTTTTACTTGTTTTATTAAAGTAACTAGTTGTTCTGTATTCATGGTTGGGCTTTGTTCCTCACTGCCAGCCATAGAATATATCTTAGTAGTATCATCAATCGTTCCATCAATATCGTTTACGCCAAAGCTCAATGTAAGTTGGGCATTCTTCCTGCCTAACATTGGCCAATAGGCTTTTATATGCGGAAAATTATCTAAATATAACCTCGCCACCGCATACACTTTCATGTCTTCGATGGTGCTACTTTCTTCAATATGACTCATATCATTTTCTTTGTTCCTAAATTTCAAAGGAATAAATGTATTGAAGCCACCTGTTTCATCTTGTAAATTTCTTAGCCTGTCCATGTGGTCTATACGGTGAGCAAAGCTTTCTATATGTCCGTAAAGCATGGTAGCATTGCTATGCATTCCTAATTGGTGCGCTGCTTTGTGTATGTGCAACCATCCTTCGGCATCTACCTTGTCATCACAAATTTGGGTTCTTACTTCAGGATGAAAAATCTCGGCTCCGCCACCTGGCAATGAATCCAATCCTGCCTCATGCGTTAATCTCATGCCTTCTTCTACACTAACTTTTGCTTTCCTGAACATGTAATCAAGTTCTACAGGCGTAAAACCTTTTATGTGTAGTTCGGGTCTGTGAGCTTTGATAGCTTTTAGTAAATCAATAAAGAAAGCAAGGTTCATTTTAGGATGAACACCGCCTACAATATGTACTTCAGTAACTGGTTTTCCATCGTAGCTTTTTACAATATCCAGCATTTGATCGATGCTTAATTCCCAACCTTCTTCCTTGTGGGCATATAGGCGAGAATAGGAACAAAATTTGCAACTAAACACGCAAACATTAGTTGGTTCTATATGGAAGTTTCTATTAAAATAGGTCTTGTCGCCATGCTTTTTTTCTCTTACAAAATTTGCTAAAGCACCTAAATAGGCCAATGAACCTTTTTCGAACAAGGTTACACCATCATCAATGCTAATCCTTTCGTTATTTAAAATTTTATTTCCAATTCTTTGTAAATCAGCATCTTTTACACTTTCCACCAATGCTTCCGTATCGCTTATTGTAGCTATCATATCCTATTTTTTAAGTTTGCAAATTTAGTATCATAGTATTAACGGAGTGAATAAAGATTTTGTTACAATCTGCTTTGAATGTTTAAAAAAGAATACATATCCGAAAGTATTAGAGCATCTGTTTTGTATCTTTTCTAGTATTTAGAAATGTAATCGAAGATTAGTGTACAATAGCCTAAGCAAGTTTATTATTAGTACATTATGAGTAAATGCAGTGATTGAAAATGAAGTGTGCTATCTGATGTAGCTTTCAAGTAACTTTTTCATTGCAGTATCTACTAAAAGGTGAAGCCAGTTTCAATGCTTGGCGAAAACGAAATTGCTTTGTCGTTACCAAGCCTTACTGGAAGGGGAGTGCCAATGTAGAAGTTGCTATTTTTTCCTCTAACAACTATTTTACTAAATACAGGTGTAAACCCGAATCTTCCAGTACTTTCAAAAGCTAATCTGCCTGCAAACGTGTAGCCATTGCCAAGGGCAACCAATACGCCTGGATGAAAAAGGAAATTTGTCATTTTACTTACTCCTTTTTCCGTACGAATAAAAGGAATGAATTGTAATGAATAACCAATTTTTGAATTTTTCCAAACATTAACCCCTGTCGGAAATCCTATTTGATAATAATCTTTAAAATTATAAGTTGGCTTATCGTCTGTAAATGTTGCGATGGGATGAACTACGGCCCCAAACGTAACTACTTTTGGATAGGTTGTTTGTGCAAAAAGAGCGGAGATTGATAACACAATACAAAATGACAATAAGATTTTTACTTTCATGATTAAAATTTCAGACTAAAAAAATATTTAGAATGCACAAATGTAGGGATAAGCTCACTAAAGTTGTAGACTTTGATTTCAGTTATGCAATTAATCTATTGGACAGTTAGTTTGACGCCTCAAAAATAGTAGTAGACCTGTTTTGGGGGTAATCAAATATAATTTTATCCTTTAAATTGAAAAGAATTAAGAAAGTGTCTTGAGTTAAAATCGGTTTAACCTTATTTTAAGTTTTCTTTATCAAAATGCTTTTGTCTTTTGTGAAAACCATTCCCCTATATTTGTCGAGTACATGAATAGAGTTGTTGTAAATATTATTTTCATTATACTTATTTCACTGGTAATTTTTCCGGTGAAGGAGGCTAGTGAGTTACTATTGGCGCAACAAAATGACCATACACCAAGTAATAAAGACGACGACGATGATGATGGCGATGCAACTGCAGATTTTGCCAAGAAAATAGATTTCAAATTGAAATTTGAATTTCTAACATTTGATGAAGTTGTTTATTTATCCAAACAAGTTATCACTACAAATTATATCCATTTCGGCGTTTTACTACCACTAAACCATGCAGCCGACGTGCAAACTCCTCCTCCAAACTGTTAATTAGGGGGCATTAAATTCATTATTTTCAGTCATTTATTGGTGACTTAAGCGAGATTATTCTGAGCTTTCGGTCTGTTGAATCACTAATTCTACATCTCGAATTACCAATTCGGTGTCTCGTTTTACCAATTCGACGCGTCGAATTACTGATTCGATATCTCGAATTACCAATTCGGTGTCTCGTTTTACCAATTCGACGCGTCGAATTACTAATTTGATATCTCGAATTACTGATTCGGTATCTCGTTTTACCAATTCGACGCGTCTAATTACCGATTTGATATCTCGAATGCTAACTCGATAGCCTCTAAATAATAGATGCCCACCTTCAAATAGTTTACTAAATTGTATTTACTGGCGTACAGTAGGTACCAAAATCTTCTATTACTTTTTTACGAGTTATCAAAATCTTATTGAATGAAAAAATATTTTCAAAGTATAGGTGCCGATGCGCCTTCGTCTATAGTTGTTTTATTGGTTGCCCTACCTCTTTGTTTGGGTATTGCATTGGCTAGTGGTGCACCCTTGTTTTCAGGAATTATAGCTGGTATTATAGGTGGTGTTGTGGTAGGAATTTTGAGCGGTTCGCAATTAAGTGTTAGTGGACCCGCTGCCGGACTTACAGCAATTGTAGCAATGGCAATTGGGAAGCTTCATGTGTATGATGCTTTTTTGGTTGCCGTAGTAATTGCTGGTATTTTTCAATTGATACTTGGTTTTTTGAATGCGGGTATCATTGGCGATTATATTCCCAATTCTGTTATTAAAGGGATGCTTGCTGCCATTGGGTTGATTTTAATTTTAAAGCAAATGCCCCATTTAGTAGGTTACGATGCCGATTATGTAGGGGATGAAAATTTTAAACAAAGTGATAAAGCCAATACGTTCTCGGAAATATCGAATGCTTTAGGCGCATTTTCACTACCGGCTATCGTAATTGGGGCTTTGTCTATCGGGATTTTGACTCTTTGGGAAACGCCAGTTTTTAAGAAACAGGTACTATTCAAATACATTCCAGGGCCATTGGTGGTGGTTATTATTGGTGCATTAATCAATCAATACTTAATTGTTGCTTCACCAGAAAATGCCTTAATAGGTAAAGAATTAGTGAAGCTACCCGTTGCCGAAAATATCAATCAGTTCTTTTCCTTCTTTACTTTTCCCAATTTTAGCTATTTAACCAATTTTGAAGTTTGGAAAGCCGCACTTACATTGGCTGTTGTGGCTAGTTTGGAGACATTGTTGGGTATTGAAGCAGTAGATAAATTGGACCCATTAAAGAGGGTAACACCTACAAATCGGGAGCTAAAAGCTCAAGGAGTGGGTAATATAATAAGCGGATTGATAGGCGGATTGCCCCTTACTTCTGTAATTGTTCGTAGCTCGGCCAATGTGGCTTCTGGGGCTAAAAGCAAGGTATCTGCCATACTTCATGGCGCATTCTTGTTGCTGTTTGTATTGCTTATACCAACGCTTATCAATAAAATTCCTTTGGCTTCATTGGCAGCAATTCTGGTATTTACTGGCTATAAATTGGCTAAGATTCCGTTGTTCAAAGAATTTTATAGCAAAGGACTCGATCAGTTTATTCCTTTTGTTACCACCATCATCGCAATATTAATGACAGACCTATTAATAGGTATTCTGATTGGAATTGGTGTTGGACTGTTTTTCTTATTGAGAAGTAACTTTAAATCTGCAATAATGGTTGTAAACGACCAGAATAACTATTTGATTCGATTGAGGAAAGATGTTTCTTTTTTAAATAAACCAATCATTAAGAAGAAACTTGAATCGGTGCCAGAAAACGCTTTTGTAATAATTGATGCCACTCGTGCAGACTTTATTGATAAGGATATTATTGAAGAGATAAATAATTTTATGCTTCATGCCCATTTGAAAAATATTCGAATTGAAATGAAAAAGAGCCATTATAAGGCTTTACATTTATTATTTAATACACCTAGGGAATTACAACCTGCTTAGCAGATTAGCATACAAACTTTAATTACAGAAAATAGTTATTGAATTACTCAACAATCATTTTAGAACATTTGTCAATTATTAAAAAAATATTTAGTTATGAAAATTTATGAAAAGCTTTTATTAGAAAATAAAGCATGGGCAAAAGAACAATTGCAAGATGATCCAGAATTTTTTTCTCGGTTAGCACATATTCAAACACCAGAGTTTCTTTGGATAGGATGTAGTGATAGTAGGGTGCCGGCAGATAAGATTACAGGCACGCAACCAGGTGAAATATTTGTACATCGCAACATTGCAAACATGGTAGTGCATACCGATTTAAACTTGCTTAGCGTGTTACAATATTCTGTAGAAGTGCTTAAAGTAAAGCATATAATAGTTTGTGGTCATTATGGTTGTGGGGGTGTAAAAGCAGCTATGACGCAGCAATCATTTGGCATCATTAATAAGTGGTTGCGGAACATTAAGGATGTTTATCGTATTCATAAAGATGAAGTTGATAGTGCACCAAATGAAACTGCCAAGGTGAATAGATTAATAGAGCTAAATGTGATAGAGCAAGTGAATAATTTGGCAAAAACTTCTATCGTTCAAACGGCATGGAAACATCACCAGCGCCCACATTTGCATGGATGGGTTTACGGGCTAGATAATGGTATTATAAACCCAATATTCGAGTTGCCAGCTGGTAGCCCAATAGATCCTTTTTATCAATATGATAATCTTTAATTATATAAATTTTAGCTTTTAGCGAAAAAAGGCACAGATTTTGTTTTATAACGGCTTTTGAAAAAGTAATGCTTTTCGATTGCCGTTTTTTTGTTTTTATAACAAAGGAGAGATACTTTGCCATAGTACTAACTGATTTTGCTTTTCTAGCCCCACTGCGCTACAGATTTATTTCCGACACAAGCACTTTTAAAGAGTGTTTTTATCTTGTTTGCCTTTATTTTATTATTGTAGTCTGATTTAATGCTGCCTTTAATCATACTACTACAAAGAGTAAGTAAATAGCTATAAAGAGTTTACTAGTGGTTCTACACTTTTAATGGCTTAAATATTAAATATTTGTATCACATAAATAGTTACAACTAGTTATCAACCCCAAAAATTTACAAGTTATGAGTAAGCTAATTTTCAGTTTCACAATCGTGCTACTTACAACGCTAAACCTAATTGGACAAAGTAGTACTAAAAACGTAAGTATTTACATTAGTAATGTTGCTTCAGGATTAAATGTGTTGGGCAATAGGGTAAAAGCAATAGAAAAATCAGGTATGGAAGACACTACGGCCAAAGTAAGAACTAAACTTGGTGCAGGCGACACTTCCGAGAGTAGTTTTAGAACCAGACTAGAAGAAGATAGGATAAAACTAGCCTTGAGAAATGAAGCTAGGTCCGAAAGTAATTTGTCTACATTATCAGGTGCAAAAGCCGATAACAATAAATCGTATAGCTTTTATGTAAAGTATGTAAAACAAGAAGGTGCTGGCTTCAAATATGGTATGCATATAGAAGGGCAAGTAAAAGCTTGTGAGGGTAGTGGAAGAATTCCTCATGCCTATGTATCTATTAATAGTGCTATTGGGTTTGGCAGGTACGAAGTAATTCCTACAAATACCAATGGATGGTTTTCGGCAGATATTACCGACGATTCTGTTGGTAGCATTACATTAATAAAGAAAGGTTTTGAAGAAAAGGATATTGTTTTATTAAATAATCGTTCAAAAATAAATGATAGTACTTCTTATGTTTTTGATGCGTGTTTAGATAAAACTGATGAAGTAGAAAATGTGATTGTAAGGAAGATTGCCACTTCAACCAAAGCTGCCAATGTGTTTTTTGATTTTAATAAATCACTGTTGACAGATGAAACCAGACAAATGCTTGATGATGTTATTAATAATGTAAAATCTATGGGCTCTTCAGTTAAATCAATAGACATTAATGGATATACCGATAAGAAGGGTTCTAAGAAGTACAATTTAGCTTTGAGTAAAGAACGTTCTTTGGCTTGCAAGAAATACTTAATGATGCATGGTTTAGACAATGTAAAGATTAATGTAAAAGCTTGTGGCGTAGATGAAGCAGATTTACAAGAGGATCCAAATATGGGAAAAAACAGGCGTGTAGATATTATAGTTCATAAAGTAGTATAGCAAAAAAGCTTAGGGGTTAAAGGTTGGTTATTAGTGTTACATCTTTAAGAGTGAGTTTGGCCGATGCAAGCAGGGGAGGAGACTTAAAGATGTAGTTACTAATAGCCAATTTTTTTTGTGGGTAATAGAGAGAGGTGAATATAAAATTACTAAACATGGAGTAATGTTTTAGCCAACCAATTTCAAAATAGTACTTTACAAGTTGAGCATTCATGGATTAGAGGAGGAGAATGCAGCGTATTTTGATTAGAAATTTCCTCTATTATAAGCTCTAGATTAGCATTAATTAACAAATAAGCGAACATATAAAAAGCCGATTTTATACATTTCTCAAAATCTTTTCCATCTTCTTGCCCTTTGCTAGTTCATCAACTAACTTATCTAAATATCGTACTTGTTTTGTTAAAGGGTTTTCAATTTCTTCTATTCTATAGCCACATATCATTCCTGTTATGAGGTTGGCATTCGGATTCAGTTTCGCCTCCTTAAAAAATGTTTCAAACGTTACTTTCTCGTTAATTAGGTCTTGCAATTTTGTATCGACAAAGCCAGTCAGCCATTCTATTATTTCATGCAATTCTTTTAATGTTCTGCCTTTACTTTCTACTTTTTTAATGTAAAGCGGATAAACTGTTGCGAATACCATTTTGGCAATACGTTCATTATGTTCGGGAGTGGTTGTCATTTTTCTAAATTTTTAAACCATTTTTTAGCATTTGGTCTTCTATGTGGACACCCAGGCCAGCAACAAGGTTGTCGTTTTCCTTCGTTCAAATCTACCAACATACGATCAATATGTTCTGCCCTTGTTTCGCTTTTTTTTACAATGGTAGTCCAACATATCCATTCGTTACGCTGAATAGGGGTAAGTTTATTCCATCTTTCCAGAGTGCCTGCGTCAGAGGTCAACGCTTTTTGCATATCATCAGGCACCTCGTGTAAAACGCCAGCTAAAATTTCATTCATCATTCATTTTCTTGTTACTGTCATAGAATGTTTCTCATTGTTGTTATTCATCTCATATTGCAACCAACTAAAAGGTATTGTATCTGCGGCACGTTTGATAGAGCCCTTAACTAAAATCCAAAGATTAATTCTTATTCCGAAATTCAGGTATAAAATTCAAAATAGAAGCATTATTCAATCAAAATAAAAGCAGACAGAAGTTTATTTTTCCAGTAGGTGTTTAAGATTCACTAAACTCTGTGAAATATCTTTTCCTAACATTTTTTGTATGATACCTGTAAAAAGACTCATCGGAAATTTTGTAGGCCCTCGGAAATCCCAAGTAACCTTTGTTTGATTAGTAGATATTGATTCTAAAATAAATTTGGAAGTTCCAGTGTTTTTCATTGGTTTTTCAAAATTTAGTTCATATTCAATACTCAGCCCATTAGTAATCTTTTTTATTTTCTGACTTCCAGCACCAACACTTTTATCCTTGCTGTTCCATGAATAAATAAAACCTTCAGTACCATCAATTCCAGATGAAGTGGTCTCTTTAGTTGGATCTTTCATATTCCAGACACTAAATTTTTCTTGGTTTTTAGTAAACTTTATAAAATCAAATACTGATTGATACGGGTTATCAATTGTGATTGATTTTTCAACTATCATTTCTTTTGCCATAAGTGAATATTAATAAAGTGATTAGTAAAACTTCTGCTAAATGAACGAGAATTATGAACATTTAGCAAGTAAAGTTGCCCCTGTCAGTCCACCAAATTGATTAATTATTGTTCTAAAAGCCAAATGTAAGAACCGAAGCCCAATAGTTTTACTTACTCCCACGAAACAAAAGCTAAAAGAAAGAACTAAAGTTGAGCTTTTCTCGTCGCCCATGCTATTGCTAAATACTTCTGTTGTGTGCTGCTTTTCGTCACAGGGTACAATAGCTACCAAACTTTCCACCATTGTTTTTTGTCAACATTGTAATTGTTGGTCATTATTTTCTTGTGTAAGATGTCAAAGTCTTCTGCAAGTTTTAAAAAATTGTCACCCCAACCATTTGAAAGTGAAATTTCTTGATAAGTTGATGCAGGTGCAAATTCCATTTCTAATTTGTCCAACGTTGCAAAGTCGCAAAACTTTATTTTTTCGATGTCTTGGTTTAGGTCAATCAAAAATTCTTCTCCATTGTCATAACCGGCCCAAACTGTATCAGTTTCATTTGTTGTCCAACTTTTTATATTCTCCAAAATTTGTCTAACCTTTTGGAAGTCGCTGTAAAAATTGATTTTGGCTGTCAAAATTTGTAAACTTTCCTCGTCAGCAATTTCTTCCAATTCGGTCAAAGTCTGTTTTGTGAAATCGTTTGATGTAAGTCTTCTGGAAATAAGGTCAAGGTCTTGTAACTTATTTGAAATTAGTCCCCAAACTTTGTCTAAACTTTTACCGAAAGTTTCAATGTCGGCAGATTTATTAATTCTTGAAAGTCCATCTAAGTCGCCACCATATGAACTAAATATTTTCAATTTATCTTTTGTAATGAGGTCTTTCATAAAGTAGCACATAAGAAATGTGTGTTAGAGAAGGAGCTTAACAAGAATGTTCTGCCGAAACTACTGCTAAAAGAATGGACTATTTCTGAATTACTTCCGTATGTAAGCACTTTCCTAAACACTTTTGTTGGGCGTTCGTTTTTTCAACTTGGCATTCCAAATTCGTTTCTATTTTTTCCTACTTTATCTTCAAGCAGAATTACTAAATTCTCAAAACCTATTAAATGCATATGAGCTTTTATGCTTTTGTCTGAACTTTTAATTTTAAGTTCTAAACTTACTTTTCCAAAACTTACATCTTTTATATCTTCCCACTTTATTTCTTTAGTTTTCCCAAACATGTTGGTTTCAATGATAGCAAAATTTGTCAATTTTATATTTGATATACTTCCAGTTGAAAATAAAAGCAAACCAATAAGTATCAATACAAGTCCGATTGTGAAAACTATCATTTTATCTTCTCCATTTGCGAAGAATATGTCATAAATAAATAATGCTGTAGCAATTACAATTGTAAACAAACCAATGATTGTATAGAATTTTGGCAACTTTAGAATATAATTACCTTCATTATCAACTTTAGGGTTCTTTTTTGAGGCTTTAAATAACAATGCCATAACTATTGAGACTACTATAATTGGAAGAGCATTTGTCAGCATATAATTTATTAATTTAGTAATTTAGTGTTTGTTTTAAAATGACGCCCAACGAATGAGTGTTTGGGAAGGTGCTTGACAAGAATGTTCGGTCTGCCGATGGACAATTGCTTAATTCTTGTTCCATTGCATAATTCTTGCTCGATTGTTCCATAATGTTAGGTCTGCCGAAACTACTGCTAAAAGAAAGCACTATTGCTGAATTACTTCCGTCTACAAGCACTTTACTAAACACTTTTGTTGGCTGCTGCTTTATTAGGAAGGCCGCCAATGTTTATTTCCATCTGCACTGTCTCCTAGAACAACACTCGCTGCACCACTTTTAGAATTAAACTCTACATCTTTTGTGAATTGTCTATTAGCATCAATAGTTCCATCTTTTAAAAATTGAGTCCTCTTTCTAAAAGCAGAAGGTGAACTTGTCTGAAACTTCGGTGCTGTAGTTAGTGATACAATTGAGCCTTTCAAAATAATAAAGTTTCCGTTTGACAGTAACTTTCCTAAAGCATGACTACCATTTTTATTTTCAATTTTAAATGTAGCTCCAATGTTATCGTTTGACAATTTGGGCGTCTGTATTGTTGGGATTTTCGTAACGATAGGCACATTCGTACTAATTGGACTTGTGAAAGTTATATTTATTGGAAAATATGTTTCAGCTTTTTTTATAGCAATGTCAGGTATTTTACCATCATTTATATCAGATACAATTTGTTCTTTTGATTTTAGTTGGTCACTAATATCTAGTAATTTTTCTTTAAGTTCATTTATTTCATTTTGCAATTCGATTACCTGAATTTCTTTGTCTGATTTAATGCGTTCAATTTCTTTCATCACTTGCATTATCTCTTTTTCCCTTTGCTCAACATGTTCAAAAAACTCATCATTATCATAATTGCAAAAGCCGATGATTTTTTCAAGTCGATGTAGAAGTTGTAAATCAGTAAGGTCTTTTAATTCAAATTCATAAATCACTTTTTCTGCAAAAGTTCTTCTGTGTCTCCATTGAGGTGAATAAATTCTAAAATGTCTTCCGTTAGTTAGAATTGCTAATACTGGAAGTTCTTTGCCACTATAATCACTTAATTGTTGAACGTGATTATTAATGTTAATTCCCAATGCTTTTGTTTCAACAATAATTCTATTACCAATATTAATATCTATTCGACTTCCTTGTGCTGCATGTTCAAGGTCTAACTCAAGATGATTGAAGGCTTGTAGAAATGGAATTATTATTTTGTACTTAACGTTATTTTCACTCTGAATGAAGTGTGTGAAATCAGTATTTGCTAAACTCTTAAGCTTTTCTATATTCATATTTAGTCAGTCGTTTTATCAATTCAAGTTTGTCCAAAAAAGTAGCAGCCAACGAACAAGTGTTTGGGAAGGTGCTTGACAAGAATGTTCCGTCTGCCGATGGACAATTGCTTAATTCTTGTTCCATTGCTTAATTCTTGCTCAATTG
>CANCVE010000069.1 GCA_947381435.1 Chitinophagaceae bacterium | reverse complement strand
AGCATTGTTCATGGCTATTAAAAACATTGAAAAAGCATGGACACGCCCTATTGCAAACTGGCAATTAATATTAAACCAATTTCTAATTATTTTTGAAGCAAGATGTAATATTTAAAAAGCCAGTTTACACAAACTACTTTATACTCTCGATTAATACTTGCAAGAAGATGATATCGGCAGTATTTAAAGCAACTAAAGAAGAGATGTATGCGACAATGAGTGACATTTACCCAAAAAATAACGGGAAGTAAAAGAAAAGTAGCGCACAAGGAAGCTTAAATAGTAAATGTTAGAGGGAAATGCTGGTACTATAATCACGTTTTACTACTATTTAGAGGCACAACCTACAACAATTAAAGTTAGTTGGGGGAAAGAGTTTATTGTGAACAATAAAGTGGGATATTTGGAGTGAAAAGATTTAACCTACAAAAAAAATTTAAGAATGTATAGAAAAGGAATACTCTGTATTTTACACCTAATTCTATTACAATCGTGTAAACATCAAGAAAATGATAATTCAACTAGAGATAAAGCACTAAAACTGTTCATTGAAAGAAACGACTCAATAAACAGGGATAGTAACAATTCATTCTCCTTTGGATTAGATTCAAGTGATTACAGCTATAAAACATTAAAAGCCTATCATTATAATGATACTAACTTTCTGAAAAAACTAATTTCAGATTTAGAAAAGGCATCACCTGATAAATTATCAATTGACACATTTGAGAAAAACAACATTCCTAATCTCAGAAATCTTAACATAAACGAAGGCTACCAATTTAGATATGGAGAAACATTCTGCAAGCTCGAATATGTGATTACAATAACGAGGACAGATAGCCTTATACAATTAAAGTCTATTGTTTACGCACCTTTACAAAACAATAAGAACAATACTTGTAAACTTAAAGTAGTAGAAAATAATACAAAAAAATTGAGTTATGCAAATTGGGATGAGCTACTACATGCACTGAATTATGCTGACTATTGGAATTTATTACCGAGATCAAAGGAATTGGAAGAGGTTCTAGACCCTAGTAGTTTAACTATTTTAGGAATTAAAAAAGAAGTTAATGAAGTAACCTATCTCAAAAGCAATCATGATATTGAAGATACTAGAAAATGCAAAAAGGAAACAAGATATGAAACCAAAAGAACTCATAGAGTAGAAAGACTATTATTTAGAAACACAGCATTATATAGACCTTTTGCATTGGCACTGCAATATTCTGGAATGAAAAGGTTGTGTAATCAAACTATTAAAGATTATTAATGAGAGTTAAAGTAAACAATAATACATCTAAAGAATAATTATATGGATGGACTGAGTATTCTCATAATGTTGTTCATTTATGCTTTTGCAGGGCTAACTATGATTGGTTTACTATTTCTTTTGATTGGATTTATCAATAAAAACAATAGCCAAATTTTGGACGGCATTAAAGCATTAGCAATACCCATTGGACTAATTTTCAGTTATGTTTTATATAAGATAAGTAGTTATCATCATACACTTACTTCACTAAATAAGCCTACTCTTCCCTAAACTTGTGCTTGGGATTTCTTTTTGAGTGATATATCGCCGCAATGAATACACGCTTCTCTTCTTTATTAATTGTAAAAACAATAGTAAACGGAAACTTTCTTAAAGCTGCCTCTCTAAATGGCACTTTACTGTAGCTATAATATTCTGGATTTTGTGATAGCTTCTCAAGGAGTGCATCAACTGCTAGTCTAAATCTTTCTTCTAGACCTTTTAGTTTTAATCCATACCAGACAAAGGAAGTTGTGTATTCTTGTTTTGCTTTCTGGTGAAAAACCAAGCGATATTTCACTTATTTAGTTTCTTGTTATCCAAAGCGGATTGTGCTTCAGTTTGCACTTCAGCCCAAGTGAAGATTGGAGTTTCCCCATTGGTATAAGATGACAACCTATCATTCATTTCATCAACAAAATCTCCATCATCCCACTTCTTAGTTTCCCTATCTTTCAAATTTGTCGTTGAAGTATTATCTGTCAATGATGTTTTCATAACACATTTATTTTTACAAATCTATGCTTTCATTTTTGGTAATACTAATTCATTCTACATAACCGTTTCTATTCAAATTTCCATTACCCGTTACTCTGTAGTTATTACCTGATACCTTATCTCCTGATAATACTTCCTATGTGCCAATGGTGTTCGCCCAATGATTGCCTTGAAATGACGATTGAAATTAGAGAAGTTATTGAAGCCACTATTAAAACATATATCCGCAACAGGATCATGCGTTTCTGCCAATAGTTTAGCGGCATGCCCTGTTCTAACTTCTAATAAAAAGGTGGAGAAGGTTTTCTTAGTCCTTGCCTTAAAGTACCTACAAAAAGCATGTGGACTAATATGCGCCACTTTAGCAATGTCTTCTAGCGTAATCTGGTTATAAAAATTTTGAAAGATGTACTGATAAATATTATTCAATCGCTCCCCCTCCCCTTTTGCAAAATGGAAATCTAATCCTGTAGTGCAAATTGTCTTGGTTTCTGTAGACGTAGCAATGAGTTGCAGAATATCCAACAGCAAAACAATACGTTTGGCGCCATTACTATTTAATAGTTCAAACATAAGTTTAGCCACTATTTCTCTCGTTTCGTTCTTAACCCTTATCCCCGCCTTAGAGCGTTCTAGTAATTGTTTGATGGCAATATTCTCTGGCAAATCGAAGAAACTAGCACCAAAACAGTCGGGTAAAAAGTGAATCACAATGGCTTCTTCCGATAAGCTGGAATCCTTTTCCAGATAACGCTCATCACTACGCCAAAGATGGGGCAAGTTGGGGCCAAGCAATATCATATCATTTACTTTAAAGTGATGAATCCTATCGCCAATAAATTGTCTACCCGAGCCCTGAATAAAATATACCAACTCTATCTCAGGATGATAGTGCCATTTATTATAAAAGAAGGGAACCAGATCGTGCCTGATACTAAACGAATGTGCATGATGCTTAGGAATCTTTAATAAATGAGGCCTCATTTCAATAAATTTATTGTTAAGTCACCGCAAAATAGCAATAATATTTCGTTATCGGTTAAAATAATACAAGAAGTTGCCAATTACTAGTCAAGCCTTCAGAATATGGAAAGATAGTTTTGCATCAGGAACAAATCAATTAAACAGCACAAAAAAACGATTTAATTATGAAAGAATTCATTTTGCCACTGCATGAAGTGGGCATGGGAGACATTGAAAAAGTGGGCGGCAAAAACGCTTCTCTTGGCGAAATGCTACAACACATTGTTCCTTTGGGTATTCGGGTACCGGGCGGCTTTGTTATTACCGTTGCTGCCTACAATGCTTTTATAGCACACAATGAGTTAGAAGAAAAGGTAAAGAATTTGGTTGATGAATTAGAGCCCGACAACCTAGCTTCCTTACAAAACTGTGGCAGCACCATCAGACAGTTGATTGTGGAGGGTAGTTTTCCATCGGATCTGGAAGAAATTATTAGAAGTACTTACCATGAGCTATGCCTTCATTACAACCAAGATTGGGTAGATGTGGCGGTACGTTCTTCTGCTACTGCCGAGGATTTACCTGATGCTTCTTTTGCAGGGCAACAAGAAACTTACCTTAATGTAAAGGGTGGCGACCAATTGTTATCCTGTGTGAGGCATTGCTTTGCGTCCTTATTTACAGATAGAGCCATCAGTTACAGACATAGTTTTGGATACGACCACTTTGCGGTAAAGCTTTCTGTATGCGTACAAAAGATGGTTAGGAGCGATTTGGCTTCCTCTGGTGTGGCGTTTTCTCTTGATACCGAAAGTGGTTTCAAAGAGGTAGTCCTAATCAATGGTTCTTATGGTCTTGGTGAAATGGTGGTTCAAGGTGCCGTATCACCAGATGAGTTTATAGTGTTTAAACCAACTCTCGAGAAAGGTTTTGCTTCTATCATAGAAAAGAAGTTAGGTAAAAAGGATAATAAGATGGTGTACAGCACCAAACCCGGCGAAAGAGTATCTATTATCCATGTAGAACAAGCGATGCAAGAAAAGTTTTGCATGACAGATAGTCAAGCACTCGAGTTGTCTAGTTGGGTTGTGGCCATTGAGAAATACTATTCTGGCATTAAGAATCATTGGTGTCCAATGGATGTAGAATGGGCTATAGATGGCATCTCTAATGAGCTTTTTATTGTACAAGCTCGTCCAGAAACCATTCATTCTCGCAAAACTTACAACACTATTGTAGAATATTCAATAGAAGATAAGGATAGAGAAGACAAAGTGATACTTACTGGTATTGCCGTTGGCGATAAGATAGCAAGTGGTGCCGTGCATATTTTGGATGCACACGAA
Organism: Chitinophagaceae bacterium; assembly: GCA_947381435.1. Classification (GTDB taxonomy): domain Bacteria; phylum Bacteroidota; class Bacteroidia; order Chitinophagales; family Chitinophagaceae; genus Parasediminibacterium. The sequence continues at coordinate 19,016 of CANCVE010000069.1, read as the reverse complement.
CCAGGTAAGGTTACGGGACATGACTTTGTAGCAGGAAGTATATTGGTAACAGATATGACTGACCCTGACTGGGAACCCATCATGAAAAAAGCTTCCGCAATCATTACTAACAAAGGTGGACGCACATGCCACGCCGCTATTGTAGCTCGCGAACTAGGCGTGCCTGCAATAGTAGGCTGTGGTAATGCAACAGAACTATTAAAGAATGGAGATCTTATAACGGCTTCCTGTGCTGAGGGTGATGTAGGAATCATTTATAGTGGAGCAATTCCTTTCCATAAAAACGAATTCAATCTCAATGATTTGCCCGAAATAAATACACCAGTATTGCTCAATGTGGCATCACCAGATATGGCTTTCCGTTTCTCTCACTTACCTTGTAAAGGAATTGGGTTAGCAAGAGAAGAGTTTATTATCAATAATTATATAAAAGTACACCCATTGGCACTTTTACACCATCATGAATTGGGAGATGCAGAACTAACTGCATCTATCAATAAACTTACTTATGGATATGCCAATGAAGAAGATTTCTTTATTGAAAAACTATCACATGGGGTGGCTAAGATTGCGGCCGCTTTCTATCCTAAGAAGGTAATAGTTCGCTTTTCGGACTTTAAGAGTAACGAGTACTTTAACCTATTGGGAGGTAAATATTACGAGCCAAAAGAAGAGAACCCCATGATTGGATGGCGAGGTGCTTCTAGATATTATTCAGCCCAATATAAGGAAGCTTTTGGCATGGAATGTAAAGCCATAAAGAAGGTTCGTGAAGAAATGGGACTATCTAATGTGACAATGATGATACCGTTTTGTAGAACTGTAAAAGAGTTGTTGCAAGTATATGAGGTGATGGAAACTTACGGATTGAAACGAGGAGAAGCAGGGCTTGAAGTATTTATCATGGCGGAAGTGCCGAGCAATGTAGTGATGGCGGAAGCTTTTGCTGCACATGTTGATGGATTTTCTATTGGCTCGAACGATCTTACACAATTGGTTTTAGGGCTAGACAGGGACTCTTCCTTAGTAGCACACATCTATGACGAACGCAATGAAGCAGTAAAAGCTACCATTGTAACATTGATAAATGCGGCTAAAAAGGCTAAAGTAAAAGTAGGTATCTGTGGGCAAGGCCCATCAGACTTTCCAGACTTTGCACAGTTTCTTGTTGAGCATGGCATTGATACCATATCTGTTACGCCAGATAGTTATTTCAAGACGGTTAATGCCATTCACGAAATAGAATTACACCTTGGCAAAACGGCATAAACAGTATGTTTTTTTTCAATTTTGACTAAATATTCAACTTCTATTACCCATAAAGGCTTAGTAAACCACGAAGCCTTTATGGGTAATTTATATGTTACATTTTTAGATTGTATTATCTTATTTACTCTCCAACAACCACCACAACCTTTTGCGAGCCTTTTTAGGTGCGTTCTTGCTAATATGTTTATTTATGTGTTGCAACCCTTCTTCCACATCATCAGTCAATAAGTATAAATCCAGGTCGTTCAAACCAATAGTACCTGCATCAACCATTCCTTTCAGATAGTCAACCATGGGTTGATAGTAGCTTTTACCATACAATACTATGGGAAAATGATTGATGGTTTCGGTCTGTATAAGCGTTAATGTTTCGAACAATTCATCCATCGTACCAAAACCTCCTGGCATAATAACGAAAGCGTACGAGTATTTTACCATCAATACTTTTCGTACAAAAAAGTATCGAAAAGTAATACTTATGGGTGTGTAAGGATTTGCAGCTTGTTCGAAAGGGAGTTTTATATTACATCCCACCGACTTCCCTCCTACTTCAAATGCTCCACGGTTTGCAGCTTCCATAATGCCGGGGCCACCGCCTGTCATAGTAGTTAGCCCTAGTTTGGCAATTCCTTTCCCAAACGCTCTTGCAGCTGCATAGTATTCATGATCTTCTTTAAATCGTGCACTACCAAATACGGTAACACATGGTCCAATAAAATGCAATGTTCTAAATCCTGCAATAAACTGTTTAAATATTTTCCATGCAAAACCTAGCTCTTTTAATCGGGGCTTAGCTCCTTCTAGAAAGATGAGGTGTTCTTGTTTGCTACTATTTTTTTCTGGGAGCATAAATTGTTTATTTAAGAGCAAAGCTATTAGAACCCTTAAGAAAAAATATGATATTAAACAGTAAATCTAAGAATTACTACTACCAAAAGAAGGAATACAACGCTACCAAAATACCTACAATAAACATGGCCCCAACGGCAAAACCATTGGTGGTCTTAAACATTTTACTATCTATTTCCAAACCATGTGCCTTTACGCCATTCCTATTATCAAAAGTGCTTATCAGGTACATCATTATGATGCAGATTACGAACACAAAGCCCATCCTATCCAGAAAAGGTATTTCATATCGCCCATCTTTTAAGCTGGAAAACCCTAAAGATTCAAGCCACTGAAGATTTGCAAAACCCGGTAAGAACTTAAAGAAAACTGATAATAAGAATCCACCAATAGTAGCAAACAAGGCAGCATTGGATGTGGCTTTTTTCCAGAAGAATCCTAAAACAAACATGGCAAATATTCCAGGACTTACAAAGCCAGAATATTCTTGGATGAACTCGAAGCCTCCTTTTTTATCAATACCTAACATTGGTGATATGATGCAACCTATTAACATAGCGATTAAGACAGTCAGCTTCCCGGTAATAACTAATTGTCCTTCTGTTGCTGTAGGCTTTATCTTCTTTTGATAGATATCTAAAGTAAAAATGGTGGCAATACTATTTGCTTTTCCTGCTAACGAAGCCACAATTGCCGCTGTAAGTGCCGCAACAGATAAGCCTTTGAAGCCTACTGGCAATAAATTGAGCAAAGTAGGATATGCCCTATCGCCTACTATTTCCTTAGAGGCATCCAATAACTCTCCATTGGTGAAATAGCCTTTTTGATTCAGTACATACGCTGCAATACCAGGCAGAACTACAATAACAGGCATCAATAACTTCAAAAAAGCTGCGAAGAGAATCCCCCCACGGGCAGTTTTTAAATCGGCTCCCAAGGCACGCTGCGTTATGTATTGGTTGCATCCCCAATAGTTTAGGTTAGTAATCCACATACCGCCTAGCAAGACTGTTAGCCCGGGCAAACTAGGAAAGTTGGGATTATCCTTTTTAAATATCATGTGAAAATGATCTGAGGAATGTGTCATCATTAATTGAAACCCATTAATGCAACCCGCACTACCATATTGCTTCGCTACCAAATCCAAGGCAAGATATGTAGTAACCAGCCCACCCAATATCAAGAAAAATACTTGAATAACGTCCGTAAAGCCGATAACCTTCATTCCTCCCAAAGTAATGATTATGGCAAAAGCGGCCAACGCATACATGCACAGATAAAGATTAAAACCGGAAATACTACTTATGGCCAACGCTCCCAAATAAAGGATGGACGTGAGGTTTACCACCACATACAGCAAGAGCCAGAACACCGCCATAATCATTGCCACTGTTGAATTGTAGCGAGTGCTAAGGAATTGTGGCATGGTGTAAATCTTGTTTTTGAGATACACAGGAATAAAGAATATGGCTACAATCATCAAGGTTGCCGCCGCCATCCATTCGTAGGTAGAAATAGCCAAACCCATCTTAAATCCATTTCCACTCATGCCTATAAACTGCTCGGCAGAAATATTTGAGGCAATCAACGATGCGCCTATAGCCCACCATGTAAGAGAACCTTCTGCCAAGAAATAATCGTGGGATGCACTGGTAGCAGCCTTCTTTTTACGGTTATAAACCCAATAGCCATAAGAAGCCACTACAATAAAATAAACAAGGAATACAATGTAATCTGCTGATGCCAATGTTTTCATGGAGCAATACGTTAATTATTATTAAAAAGGGATTTTTACCACTAGGAACACTAAGAAAAGTTACACAAGGAACACAAAGACATACTAAAATCCATCTAAATACCTTGTGTTACTTTGTGAAAACCCTTGTGTTCCTTGTGGTAAAACCTTATCCTAAGATAGCATTAATGGTTGCCAACTCATCGCTGGTAAAAGTCGGATTATCCAAGCAGGCAATAGAATTTAACACTTGTTCTGCCCTACTTGCACCAATCAATACGGTTGTAATACGCTTATCTTTCAGTATCCACGCCAATGCCATCTGTGCCAAAGTCTGGTTTCGAGCAATAGCCAATTGGTTCAACTTGTTTATCTTCACTACTTTTTCAGGCGTAATATCAGTTTCCTTTAAGAAAAGATTCTTTGTTGCCCTTGCACCTTCAGGGATGCCTTTAAGGTATTTATCGGTCAATAATCCCTGTGCCAATGGAGAGAAAGGAATGCAACCAACACCATATTCTTCCAAAACATCTAGTAAACCACCCTCTACCCAACGTTCGAACATGGAGTATTTAGGTTGATGGATTAAACAAGGCGTGCCTAATTGCTTTAATATCTTGAATGCAGCTGCTGCTTCTTCCTTTTTGTAATTGCTGATGCCCACATACAATGCCTTTCCTTGGCGCACAATCAAATCCAACGCCTGCATGGTTTCTTCCAACGGCGTATTTGGGTCGGGACGGTGATGATAAAATATATCCACATACTCCAATTGCATTCTTTTCAGGCTTTGGTCTAAGCTCGAAACCAGATACTTCTTGCTTCCCCAATCTCCATAAGGACCATCCCACATAGTATAGCCAGCCTTTGAGGAAATGATGAGTTCATCGCGATACCCACCAAAGTCTTCCTTCAATATCTTTCCAAAATTGGTTTCAGCACTGCCCGGAGGGGGCCCATAATTATTGGCAAGATCAAAATGGGTAATGCCATTATCAAAAGCGGTTCTTAAAATTTCCTTACAGTTGGCAATCTTGTCTACATCGCCAAAGTTTTGCCATAAACCAAGCGAGAATGCTGGCAACATTAGTCCACTTTTACCACAACGGTTATAGGACATCTTCTCATAGCGGTTGTCCGCAGGTGTATAATTCATACAGTCAATTAATTAATTTGGTGCAATGTAAGTAAGTAATGAAATTAATTGAAAAAAGTATTAATAGCCTGTCAAAAAAACTTGCTTTCACATTAAAGGCACACGAAACGATATAGTACCATTCTGTAGAAAATATGATTGTACAACAAAGGTTTAATTATACTTATTCCTGCCTTAAATCGTAAGAAAAAGGCGCAGATTCGTAAGGAAATTAAGAAATTTTATGAGGGAAATGCCCCTCATCGTAAGAGAAATGAGCCTTTTCGTAAGGGAAATGAGCAAATTCGTGCGGGAATTGCCCGAATTCGTGAGGGAAATGACCCTTTTTCACGTGCAAAAGGGTCATTTCCCTCACGAATTTGCTCATTTCTCTCACGATTTCCCTTGTTTTTCTCACAATTTTCCTTGTTTTTCTTATGAATTGGGTTGGTTTCGGTAGGAAAAGGAAGGAAGTTAGATGCTTTTTTACCGATGTGGGATATACTTTTACATTAACTATAAAGAAGTAGATGGTTTGGGGAAGGATGGTATATTTGTTTTTGATAAATGAAATTTTTAAACCCCGTATTTATGCGCCATATCGCCATTCTAATAATAGCAACGCTTATTTCTACCATTGTAAATGCAAAATGCAAAGGTAATGGCATCTATTTTCCCTCCAATAATCGGTTATTAAATAGAAATGGGCTACTAATTCTTGAATTTCATGGCTCTAGTCAGTCAATAATACTAGATTTAAATAAAAAGTACCCTATTTTCCTTAAATCAAAACAGGGTAAAGTATCTTTATCAGTAATTGAAGTACTAAAAGGAGAGTTTGGGATAACTGAAGTGATATTAAAACCAAGTTCATTGTTAAATGGGAATGAAAATTATTATTTTAACATTGACAATTTGCCTAAATATGAAGATATACCTAATGATTATAATCCTAACAAGCACAAAGATGCCTCAGTTATTTTCAAGACAACTAATTTTATTGATAATGAGTCACCTTTATTAAAAGAAATTCCTGTAGAAACAAAGAAAGATTTGATCTATTTTGGCTGTGGCCCATCTATTTCTGTTTCTTTCAAAATAAAAGGAGAGGATAAGTCTGAGTTGTTTGTAAGGGCAAGTGTTAAGAATGAGAAAACGGGAACAACAACCGATTATATACTAAAAATGGAGAATGGAGAGGTAAGCATTGGTCATGGAATGTGTTCTGGAGCTTTTAATTTGGAGGAAGGAGGTTATTATGAAGTGTCTTTTTGTTTGATAGACCAATCTGGCAATAAAACATCCTTTACAAAACCAATACGTTTTACTGCACCGACTGTACCAACGAAGGACTAATAAGATAATAGTGCCGTTCTGAATATTATAAATAATTTACATCCTACAAATTCACGCCAGCTTTTAACTGTATTGACCTAGAAGATCCACCAATCTGAATGGAATATCCTCCTGCCTCCATATCCCAAGCATTCTTTGTTTCATTAAAATACTGAAAAGCGGCTTTATCTAAATTGATGGTGATAGTCTTTGTTTCATTAGGCAGCAAGAACACTTTCTCAAAACCTTTTAGTTCCTTGTCAGCCCTTTCGATAGCAGATTTCTCTTTATGAATATACAATTGAGCCACTTCGGCTCCAGCCACCTTGCCTGTATTCGTAACAGTGAAGGTTGCTTTAACTGAGTTATTTTCCCCTTTAGTTATCTTTAAATCCTTGTAAAAAAAGGTTGTATATGATAACCCATGACCGAATGCAAATTGAGGTTCTACTTTATACGTATCAAAATAGCGATAACCCACAAATATGCCTTCCCTATAAACCACCACTCCATTCTTGCCGGGAAAATCTCCTAATTTGTGCGCTGGAGCATCTTCTAACACTTTAGGAAATGTAACGGGTAGCTTCCCCGAAGGGTTTAGCTTACCAAATAATACTTCCGCCAATGCAGTACCACCTTCCATGCCGCCATACCAAGTTTCTAGGATGCCTTTTGCATTACCCACCCACTGAGACATGTCTATGGCACCACCGCCAAGCAACACAACAATGGTATTTGGGTTTGCAGCCACAACCGCCTTTATCAATTCATCCTGCCCAAAAGGCATCTTCATGTTTGGCTTATCAACACCTTCGGCATCAAATACATTATCACTCCACGAGTTACTATAGCCATGCGTCCAACCGCCTACTACTATTGCTACATCCGATTTCTTGGCGGCATCCACTGCTCCTGCAATCATTTCAGGCGTTGCCACCGCGTCCCTTTTTATTTTATATCCCTCGGCATAATTAAAAACAACATTCTTAGCCAATTTCTTCAATCCTTCCAAAGGCGTAACCTCATACAATGCCTTTACTTGAGAGCTACCTCCTGCCATAGAGTTCTTTCGGTCGGCATTGGCACCAATAACCGCAATAGATTTTAGTTTATTAAGGTTTAATGGAAGTATATTATTTTCATTCTTCAATAGAACAATGGATTCTTCTGCTACTTTCTTTGCTACTGCAATGTGTGCTTCTGAACCATACTCTCCCGGAGAGGTTTTGGAAAATGCACTCGATTTATAAAGTACTCGTAGTATGCGCCTAACCTTATCATCAATAATACTTTCTGGCGCTTTACCACTCTTCACCAAACCCACAACCGTGTCGCCCAAATAAAAATTAGGAAATGATAAGGCTGGCTTACCAATATCGCTACCCATTTCCAAATCAGTCCCATTAAATATGGCTTCCATGGTGTTGTGTACTGCACCCCAATCGCTCATCAAAGCACCTTTAAAGCTCCATTCGCCTTTTACAATCTTATTCACCAAATACTCGTTGTGGGTGCAATACTGTCCACGAAACTTGTTGTAAGCCCCCATTATGGTGTTCACTCCTGCATCTATAACGGCGGCTTTAAAGCCTGGCAAATAGATTTCGCGCAATGCTCGCTCACTCATTTGCACATCTACCGTACCTCTATCTACCTCTGCATTGTTAGCCATAAAATGCTTTACACAAGCAGATACGCCTTGACTTTGTACACCTTTTATATAGCCAACCACCATCTTAGAAATTAAGAAAGGATCTTCGCTCTGGTATTCGAAATTGCGTCCATTCAATGGCGAGCGCATGATATTGATACCCGGACCAAGGATTACATTCTTGCCACGATACTTGGCTTCACTGCCTAACACTTCCCCATAAGCAATGCCCAAAGTAGGATTCCAAGTAGCAGTCAATGCAACACCAACAGGCAAATAAGTACCAGAATCATTCACGTTTTTAGCGTCCGACCAAACCCTGCCATGTTCTGAACGTACGCCATGAGGTCCATCGGAAGTAACCAATTCTGGAATACCCAAACGAGGTACACCCGCAGAAGTAAAAGAAGAATTGGCGTGAATCATGTGTACCTTTTCCTCTATGGTCATCTTCTTTATCAGGCTGTTTATCTTTTTCTCATCGCCAGTTGTGGACTGTGCAAGTATGGAAGTGGCAGCCCCAATTGCTAGTACCACAGTAAATGTCTTAATAAACTTATTCATTATTTTATGATTGAATTTATTCGCTGAATTAACTAATTTATTTCTACTTTAACTACACTTGCGCTGCGATGTTATTACTGCATCTAAAGCATATCCTCACACCGATAATATTTAAGTAATCGTGTATTACAAGTGGTGAAATTCTCTTCTATATTATCTAAAATCAAACAACAATGAACCCGTAAAAGGTTCTATCATCGGCTCATTCTTCTGGCTTTGTGGCCCCATTATCTTAGGGCTATTAAACTTGGTGCCAATTGGACTGATAGCACTAAAAAAGCCAATTGTATTGCCAGGAAAAGGGGGAATGATATTATTATTAGGTGCAGCAATTGGCCTTTGTGGCTGCAAAATTTGAAAGAATACGTTCTTATTCTTCGTATAAATTGTAAAATCGGACTGCTTGTTCTGCAATATCAACCAATATAATTCCGAATGCCAACCTTTAAACTCAGGATAAATATATGATTCACCCGTAATTGTATTGTTGTAATCCTTTTGCCAAACACCCAACTGTTCACCAACCAATCGGTTCTTCCAAACATGGTAAGGTCCACGTCCTAACCATTGGATACCATTTATCTTATCTTCTGGGTAAGTAAAAGTTATACCCGCATAGTCAGAAATCCTATCTATGAAATATGAATAAACTAGTTGCGGCAATTGTCCTCTCCTAAAAGTCCACTTTACTGAATAGTGGTTGGAATCAGCGTATATTGGTTCTACCACATAATCATCGCCTTGCGTATATGATTTAAAATCAATCAACTTTAAAGGCACACTAGCTAAGGAAGGACCTTCAGCAAATGAGATTTCTGTTTTAGCGTTAATTACTTTAGCAAGAAAGCCGTTCTTTTTATCAAAAGAATAGGTAATGTTATCCTGAACAAAAGATAGAAGATTGGAATCATTTACTTTTATGGTTGCTGATTTATTTACAGGGTAAGGCAGTTTATAAAAAGCCATCATAACCTTTGTTTGCTCTGCAATAAAGGCAGGCGAATGAATTGCCCAACTCCACTTAACTATTTCTTTACCAGTTGAATCAAAAGAGGTTAAGTAAAGCGCATCTGCATTGGCAAAATCATTTCCTATATTAAGGTTCAATAACCCTTTTTCATTGGGCAATAAAAAAAGTGGTGGTGCATTTCCTTTGGAGTGAATGGTATTACCAGTTTTGGCTTCAGTTGCTTTCGGAAACTTTATCAATTCCCATTTAAAGGTGCATTTATTAAGATTGGTATACAGGTATTTATTTTCGATGGGAAGTTTGCCATCAAAGTTTGTTGGCAATTCTTTGGTTTCAATCTGTATCGGACTCCATATCTCTTTAATGGTATAAAAGCTTCCTTCCTTCTCCCGATGTGGCCCCAATATACCATCAGGGGCTTGGTTACCCGCTACGTCAATCTCATTATTCTTATCGCTTCGTACAACGCCTTCATCATGAAAGCTCCATAAAAAGCCTCCAGCTGAACGTGGATTCTTCATCATCTCATTCCAAAAATCTTCCAATGCAGCACCATGCCCTCCATCAAATAGACCGTGCATAAATTCCGTAGGGAAGAACACTTCTGTTCCGTTGACAACTTCGTTTTGTACATATTTAAAGTCGGGGTAATGCTTGGTATTGGTACCATTAAACTTCTCCCAAGGATGAATAACCCAACGCTTTTGAGGGTCGTACAATTGGTAATCGTTATCGAGACCTCTATTCCAGCCACCTTCATTTCCATTATCCCACAATACTATACTTGGATGATTAACATCTCTTACCACCAATTCCTTCACTAGTTTCCTTCCTATTGTTGTATCATAAGATTTCGACCATCCAGTCAATTCATCCAGTACAAAAAGCCCAATAGAATCGCACAAATCAAGGAACTCTTTATCGGGCGGATAATGGCTCATTCTTACCGCATTCATATTCATTTCTTTAATCAACCCAATGTCCAATAAATGAATATCTCGGCTTAGTGTTCTACCTGATTCTGGCCATTCACTATGTCTGTTAACCCCTTTGAAGATAACCTTTACCCCATTTACATAAAACCCATCATGCAATCGCAATTCAGTAGTTCGGAAGCCAAAACGTTGTTTGGTTGTATGTATAACTTTTCCTTTTTCTTTGATGGAAACAATGGCATTGTATAAATTAGGCTGTTCAGGATTCCAAAGCTTAATATTATCATAGTGATGTCTTAATACGGCACTATCATTTGCCTCTACAGTAAAGGGTTTTTCTATTATATTCCCTTTTAAATCTTGAATAACCGCTTCTATGGTTTGCTTATTGGATGTTCTATTGGCAAATACATAAATATTGAAATATCCATTTGCCTTGGCATCAATTGCCACTCTTTCAATGTGTGTTTTAGGCAGTATCTCCAAATAAACAGGACGAAAAATGCCTCCAAACAACCAGAAATCTGCATTACGTTCTGCCCTGTTTACAGATTCATCAGCAGAATGGCGGCTTACTGTTACCTCCAAAATATTCTCCTCAGTAAAACTTATTAAATCTGTTATGTCATACTTAAACTCGTAAAAACCACCTTGATGTATTGCCCCTGCCGACTTTCCATTAATTTTTACATCTGTATCAGTCATAGATGCTTCGAAAACGATTACAACCTTCCTATCTTTATAACTCGAAGGGATTTTAAATTTATACTTATAAAACCCTTTTTCCGGGTCTTTACCATCCCTATGATAAACGTAATTACCAAAGCCCAGCATTTCCCAGTTAGATGGAACGGGTAAGGTAGTCCAACTTCCACTATTTCTTCCTCCGTTACACATAAACTCCCAATTTTCAGTATGATCTTTGTCCGTACCAGAGAGATATTGCACTATAGTTTGTTGCGCATTTATGGTAGAAAATAGACAACCTGCAAATATTGTCATTAAAATATGTTTCATTTTATTCATCATTTAATAATTCGCTTTAATTTGATTTTATTGAACCACAAAACTATTGCTCCCAATCACCTCTTTCTTTTCATTTGATAGCACTTCTACTGTATAAACGCCTTTAGGGAGTGTTGATTTACTGGTTATTACAATATTATTTTTACCAGAAGAAAGTGAAGTATTTAAGTTAGTATAAACAACTTTACTAGCAACATTTATGATGTGGACAGATACTTTTTGCGAATCTGCCACGTCAATATGAACATTAATATTATTTGCAGTAGTAGGATTTGGATAAACGCTAACCAAACCAATATTCTTAATTGTAATTAATTTAATCACCTTACTGTAAGAGACTTTTCCATCCTTATCCACTTGTTTTAAACGATAATAAACAGTACCATTAATAACGCCTTTATCTATAAAGTCATAACCTAATTGTCCTTCATGGTTGCCACTAACAGATTTACTCAATACACTACCAACTTCTATAAATGTGCTTGCATCGCTACTCTTTTCAATACTAAAACTTTTACTGTTTATCTCAGAACTAGTAACCCAATGAAGAAGTGCCTGATTGTTTTTATTGATTGATCCAGAAAAGGAAATGAATTTTACTGGCAAACTACTAATAATCTCACCATAAGCTATTCCCCTACCCACGGAACTTTGGTAAACCCTGCCAAACACATTGAAGTCGCCGATTATGAAACGCCCGTTGCCAGTGCCACCATATTGATGTGCATCATCGTTAATGCGAACCCAACTATTCCCTTCATCTGTGGAACGAAATACACCAGTTACACCATTTACCGTTCCCCAGATAAATAGGGTATAATAACTTGCCAATGAATCTGCTTTCCCCAATCCAACGGCAGAACAATTAGTTACACTGATAATCTTGGTGTAAGTAGCACCAGAATCAATAGAACGAATGAGCCCACCATTATTCATTGCCATCCACAAATGCCCATTCTTGCCGGGAGCGGTTCTTATTAAGGTAGAGCCTCCTGTGCCTGGCACACTTGCAACCGTGAAGTTTGCACCACCATCAATGCTTGTGTAGAGGTTTCCATCTTTATTATTATAACTATAAAATCGGTTAGGGTTTACAGGGTCAGCAACTGGAGTAGAAGCTCCAATGCCAATGCAAGTAGTCCAGCTAGTTCCGTTATCTGTAGAGCGATACGTATTAGTAGCCTTATCTGGGCAATGCAGAATAATATTTCCATCGGCAGATAAAGCAATCTTACCACTTGTTCCTTTTGTAGAGGTACATTTTATCCAACTAGTTCCTTGATTGGTTGTATAAAACATACTACTACCCACCCTAACCAACTTCTGAGGGTTTAAGGCGGCATAAGCAATGCCAGAATTGCTTCCTACCCCCGGACTAAATCGAGTGCCATAAACAGTTGGGTCGGTGGTTTTAAATCCATCATAATCGCCAATGGCAGTCATTAATGGTCCACCGGGAATACTCACAATATCTAGCGGAACTGTTTCCTCAATGCCTTTTGCGCCAAAGTTCCAAGTGTTGGTTGCGGCACTTACACTGTTACAATAGAATACTCCATTGCCTGAACAAACCCAAGCCTTATCGGTATTAAAAGGATTGAACTCAATGCTGGCAGCCCAATGAATAGAGGCGGTACTAAACCAAGGGCATCCATTAGCATTCATCTTAATACCACTACCAATAAGGTCTCGCCACGTAGTTCCTCCATCTGTAGAAAGATAAAACCTATCACCATAAACGCCACTAAACTGGCGTTGGTAAACATTGATGGTAGAAGCAATTAGTTTTAATGGATTATTAGGGTCAACACTTACACCACTAAAAGGCAACTTAATTCCTGTGGGGGTAACGTTTGTCCAACTGCCCGTAAGGGTATTGTACTTCCATATTTGCCCAGAAGTTGCGTTGTAAGGGCCTTCTTTATCGGCGTAGGTAATGAATAAATTATGGTCATTAGCCAACACAGCCCGCTGCGGCATCAATGAGGTTGGCGCATTGGGTACCACATTAAAACTAACGCCTGCATCATCACTACGGTAGAAATTAGTACTGGTATCGGACTTAAAAACAAAGAGTGTTTTGCTTGCAGAATCTTTTATTCCACCAGTAGAATCAATTAATACAATATCAATTCCATTATTATTCGGCGTAGTAATAGTACCTAAAGAGGCCACTTGCGCCCAACTTATGCCTGCATCTTTACTTTTGAATAAGCCATTACTCTGCGAGCCACAATAAAGTATATTTCCATTGTAAGGATCAACCTGCAAACGCTCGCCATTGTTGCGCCCCACCGAGTTGCCATGAACTTTAAACTGTTTGGAGACATCGCTTATAGAAAATGTTTTACCATAATCGTCAGAGCGCAAAATAGCTGTTGCGCCATTGTTGAAATAACTAGTGCCAACCAACAGATAAAGTTTATTGGAAGCAGATGGATTGATAGCAAAAGATAGCACACCTTGGTAAGCCGTCTGGCTTACACTACACCAATCTAACAACGAAACCCAACTAGCAGTGGCGGCATCAAAACGGTAAGCGCCTCCCACATCAGTACGGGCATAGAGTAAGTTTTGCTCATTTTTGCTAGTCAATAATCCACTTACAAAACCACCACCGCCCATTGCCACATTGCCCCATTTGTAAGATTGGGCATTTGTGTTTAGGGTTATTAAAGTATACATAGATAAAAAGATGGCAAGCAATCTATATTTATTAACTGATGTACTACTAGAATAGTTGGCAATTGTTGCAAGTATTAAAATGCCAATAATTATTAAAATGGTGGTCATAACTTTTTATTTAAAAATACAATTTATCCTCTTTAAGGGTATTCTTTTTTCTTATGGGGCGTATCCTTAATGATAAACGTACCTCCCTTTCTGTGAAAAGTAGCATCGAGAGCTAGTTTGTAGCTATCATTTTCCTTTAGATAGATCAAAAAGTCTTTTATGCCTATGTTATTTTGAAAGGTGGCATCCAAGACTTCTTTTATGCCTATGTTATTTTGAAAGGTATCATCCAAGACTTCTTTTATGCCTACGTTATTTTAAATGTTGCCATCCAAGACTTCTTTTTTGCCTATGTTATTTTAAAAGGTATCGTCCAAGACTTCTTTAATGTCTATGTTATTTTAAATGATGCAACCCAAGACTTCTTTTATGCTACCATTTTATTCTAAACACAACAGAAGCTTTTTTCCAACGTATTTTGCCGTAACATTTGGCTTCTTAACCGTATCGAAACCTATCTTATCATTTTTGGTAACCCAAACAATATTTACGATTCTACTAGTCAACATTCCTTCAAAGCTGCCAATTCTTTCTCCGATGGTTAGTACTTTATTTGCCTCAGAATAATGGAAAGCGATGGTGCTATACGCTCCTTTTTCGTAGTTATAATTTAATCCTTCATCCTCATACAATGTAAAAGAAGCATCCTTGCCGGTGTAAACATAGAGCGTAATAGTGTCGGCAGCACGCTCGCCAGTATATTGTATGGCAGGCCCAACCGGAATAATGCTACCTTCTTTTAAAAACAGGGGTATTTTAGACAATGGTGCATCAGCAGTTATGTGCTGCCCCCCCTTACAATAATTACCTGTATAGAAATCGTACCAACCAGTTGTGGCAGGCAAATACAACTTGCGCTGCGTGGCACCTAAATCGGTAACCGGATTTACCAAAATAGCAGGCCCAAACATGAACTGATTAGCAATGTTTTTCACGGAATCATCTTTGCCAAAATCCATGGCTAATCCACGCATGATGGTGTAATTTTCATGGTAGGTTTTGCCAGCCAAAGAATAGATATAAGGCATCAACCGATAACGAAGCTTATCGTAGTACAACATGCTTTCGTAGGCAACACTGCCTTCGGGTGCAATATTAAAAATTTCGCGATAAGGCAACTGCCCATGTACCCTAAACAACGGACAAAAGCTACCATATTGGTACCAACGGGTAGATAATTCTCGCCAATCGTCCAAATCCTTTCCTTTGGCACGTTCATATTTTCTCTCTACTGCGAAGCCCCCAATATCTGTTGTCCAATAGGGCGCACCGGATAGGCAAAAGTTAATGCCAGCAGGTATTTGGTTTCTAAAATCCTCCCATCTAGCCGCAATATCACCGCTCCAAGTAGCTGCAGAATACCGCTGAATACCCGCATAAGCCGAACGAGTTAGGGTAAAAACACGTTGATTTGGACTAGTGCCACGCTGCCCCTCGTAGATGCCCTTTGCATTTTGGAGGGGGAAGGCATTAAAATATTGTGTAGACGAACCAATGGCAGTCGGGGTCATTAACAGTTTGCGATGCGCAGGGTTTGAGTTAGAAAAGATGTCGGGCTCGGAAGCATCCATCCACCAAGCATCAACGCCTTTGGTAAATAGATTTTCATTCATCAAATTCCAAAAAGCTGTTCTAGCCTTGGCATTGTAAGCATCATAAAAAGTGGATACATAGCCCTTGCCAATCCAGTCTCGCTGCTTATCAACAATATTCCTTTTATACAACCATCCATTTGCATCAAAATATTTATAACTCTCAATGCCCTCATAAAACTTAGGCCAAACAGAAATCATGAAATGAGCGTGGTATTTATTGTGCAAATCGTCAATCATTCCCTTTGCATCAGGAAAACGGGTAGTATCAAACTGTTGGCTTCCCCATTTGTCTTGTTCCCAATAATTCCAATCTAAAACAATGTTATCAATGGGAATATTCCGCTTTCTGAACTCACCAACTGTTTGCAAAATCTCGTTTTGGGTTTTATAACGCTCCCTACTTTGCCAAAAACCCAATGCCCACCGTGGCGGAATATTGGCCTTGCCCGTCAACTGACGATAAGCACCAATTACCTCATCGATGTTGTTGCCATAAACGAAATAATAATCGATGTTACGACCAGCTTCAGACTTGAAACCGAATTCATGTTGTTCGTCGATAGTCTGCGGACGCATCCATTTCAGGGAAATATACGACTCTCCACCATCGGGAATCCATTCTATTTTAAGCTTATGCTTCTTATTGCTAGCCAAGTTTACTTCAATCAAGCTTGAGCCCGGATTCCATGCCTGCCGCCACTTTTCTGCCACTAGCTCATCATCCATCCAAACCTTAATATACCCAGCATTCTTCAACAAAAAAGAATGTTTACCCTCAAAAGCAGATTGCAAATAACCATTCCAAGTAACGATGCCATCGCTTAGTTTAAAACTATCGGGAAAAGTTTTCATCGTTTCAATAAACTCATAATCTATCTTAGATTCAGCTTTAATAATGGGGGTAGTATTGTTCTTTTTAGAGGCATAAGTGGCGGTAAGCCAGCCCTCATTGCCATCAGCATCGAATAATTTTAATGTATTCAGTTGTTCAAACTCCCTTGTGTCAACGGCTCTTGTGATGGAATAATTATCCCACAGAATACCATAGTTTTTACTAGAAACAAGAAAAGGAATAGCCACATCAGTATTATTCTGCAACAGTTCAATGCTCTTTCCCTGATAGTTCATCGTGCCATTTTGGTGTTGCCCTAAACCATAGAAACTTTCATTTTCGTTGGTAATAAAAGTAGATTGAAGGCTGAATAATCCCTCGCCATCAGCAACAGTAGGGGCAAGGATTTTACTGCCAATTTTCTTCTCCGTTAGAATCAACTGCCCATTTTTATTGGTAAAAGCCACATTCCCATTGATGGTATTGATATTGGCATTGATGGTTGCGGTGCTAATAGTAATTTGTCCTTGCTTTTCGGAAAGAGTCCACCTAGGGAGCGTTCTTTTGGTAGGATTAATCATCAGGCTTTCATCTTCCCTAAACGTATCTATTGGGCTTGCCAATACGTGAATAATATTTTCAGAAATAACCTGAACCTTAATGGCTTTAGGCGCATTGGGATAGGTTAATGGCAGTTGAAGCACCACGCCATCATCCAGTTTTGCGTAGGAAATTGACTGACAATAGACTTTATTTATAAAAATAGTTTGGATGAAAACGATGAAAACAATCGGTAATATTTTATTTCTCATAATGACAGTATGCTTAAATCATCAGAAATAATCGTTTTTCTGATAATAGTACTAGGTTTCAAAAATAGCTTGCATTAATGAATATTTTTAGATAATATTTTATCAATGGGTAAGAAGGTGTTGAAAAGACATTTATAGAGGGAGGATGGTTTATGTAAATAAAGTATTCTATTTGCACAAATAATTAATAACAATGAAAGAGATTTTAAGAAACAGCATCATCAAAGAGTTGAAATTGATTAAAAGACTGGCAACAAAAGTGCCTGCGGGAACAGAAGATTATCGCCCAAAAGAAAACATGAGAAGCATCATTGAACTGTTGCAATACCTAAGTGGATGTGGAACAGGCATGTTGAGATTCTGGAACAGTAACGAAACCGAAGCGAGACCTTACCTAATGAAACTAAGGGAAGCCGCACCGAAAGTGACCCTTGAAAATGCAGCAGAAATATTTGATAATGAAATAGCGAGGGTTAATGAACTTTTCGATACCATTACAGATGAAGAAATAGCCACAAAAGAAGTAATGTATCCATGGGGCGCAACAGACACACTGGGAACAGCCATTATAGAAACTAGCATTAAGTGGTTGACAGGCTACAAAATGCAATTGTTTTTAGCTATTAAAGTAGTGTCGGAAGAGGAAATAAGTACACCCGACTTATGGAGAAAAACAGAATAAGCCATTAGCTTTTATTAATAGGACGCCAAATAGTAAACTTAATATTGATTAATGAAATGATTCGCAGTAATCATAATTTAGTGAAGTTAATAATTGCAAAAAGAGGTTGTCAATAGCTTGACAACCTCTTTTAAATTACTAGTGACGACATTTCAATTAATTCTAATTTACTATTGATTTTCAGTTGATTTAACTAACTTTTTTTCAATCTCATCAACATCTCCAATTGAGTAGCTATTGATAACATTTATCGTCATTTCATCCAACATATCTACTACATTTCTGTAGTTACTACCATCAGTTGGTTTGATGATAATGTACAAAAACTTGGGGTCTGTTGTTCTTTTCTTTTCAATGATTACTTTTCTAATCTCTTTAAAGGAAGTAGTTTTGAAATTCCTTCCATTGGCTTTTAGTTCACCCTCATAGTAGCATACCTCGTTATTAGCCCCAAGTAGAATAGTAAGTGCGGCACTATTCTTTATTGGCGTGGGTTTGCCATCATGAGGCATATCTAACCCCAAGGCCTTCGACTGACACATTGTAGTGGTAAAAATGAAGAATGTGATGAGCAGAAACCCTAAATCCACCATAGGGGTAAGGTCTACTTTAGTAGATTTCTTCGTACTTATACTTCCTTTTTTCTTTGCATTATCTGCGGTAATTAGCTCTGCCATAAAATTGTTGGTTATTCTAAATTTTGTGTGAGAATATTGAGATTTGCATATGGAAATGTCAGCGGTATTACAGCATTTATTGCCCTTGGGAACTGATTGGGAGATTAAGGAAGTTGTTTTTGAAGAGCATCTTAAAAGGATAGATATAAAGGTTAT
>CANCVE010000068.1 GCA_947381435.1 Chitinophagaceae bacterium | reverse complement strand
CTCGAAGAAAGACATCTCGGCAGTATTAGTTTTGTTGACGTTCCTACTAAAAATATTTAATAATAGCTTTATCACACGTAGTAAAATATTTTATACAAAAAAACCTCGCAGTAATTAATTGCGAGGCTCTAATAAATTAATTTAATAGGCTTACCCTATTTTTTATCTGCAGGTTCATTGACGTGATCTTCAATTTCCCTTTTTACATTGTCTTTGGCATCCTTAAATTCTCTGATACCTTTACCTAAACCCTGCATCAACTCTGGAAGCTTTTTACCTCCAAACATCAACAAAACAATCAATCCAATGATTATCATGTGGCCGCCGCTGAATAAATCTCCCATAACTTTAATTTTTTATTTTAAAAAAACAAAGTTAACCGTAAATAAAGCCAGACAGCGTTTAATTACAGTTAAAGTAAAATTATCTAATGCGTTTTTCCTTAATTCTAGCACTCTTACCACTTCTTTCGCGTAGGTAGAACAATTTAGCTCTACGAACTTTACCAACTTTGTTCAAGATAACTGAATCAACGTTTGGTGATTGGATAGGGAACAAACGTTCAACACCTACTCCATCAGAAATTTTACGTACAGTAAAAGATGCAGTAGCACCAGTGCCTTGTAGTTTAATAACGTCTCCACGGAAACCTTGGATACGCTCTTTACCACCTTCTACAATCTTGTAGTTTACAGTGATATTATCACCAGCCTTAAACTTAGGATGAGTCCTTTTTGTTGTAATCTGCTCGTGTATATATTTTACCGCTTCTTGCATAACTTTAAATTTTTTCGGACTGCAAATGTAGGGGCTTGTTTTTATTTGACAAAAGAAAAATTTGGTTATTTCATTATTTTTCTTATAAAATACCCTTTAATACTTGCTGAGAAGCCAAATATCAGGAATATAAACATGATAATTACCTCCGAGCCAGTTTGTAAAAGCCCAAATCCAGCCCGAAGAAACAATGCCCTTTTTATTTTGAACCAAATTTTCCAATCCATCACTCATCGCATCCTCATATTTTATGGTGTAGTATTTGGGCAATCCTGTGGGTTTATTTAGTGCGTTTAAGAAAACTGCCTTGTCTTTAATTACCGTAAAGTGTAGTTTACTCTCCGATAAAAAGTGGTAATCCAAATCACTCTCCGTATGATATGGGTTTTGTTTGTAGCTAATTATTTCTGGTTGGGGCTGTTCTTTAAATTCCTCATTAATTGTTTTTATAAACTTTATCGGTTGTTTATAGGGTTCTATTGCCAATAGTATTACAAACAAAACATTAATCAATACCGAGAATCCAACGCCTCCTGTTATCAGCCAGCCATAATATTTATTAATCCAGATTCTACTTATAAAATTTTGTGTGCCAATCGAACTTCTGAAGGCTTCCGCTGCCAGATAAACCATGAAAAACAACACCGGAAACACAAACCGTTCTTCCTTATGCCCTACCGCACTGTGTCCTACCACAAAAAACAACATGGCTATTGCATACGGATTCTTATAGTTTGCCAAGCTCTTGGTAAATAATCCAAAGAGAAAAATAGAAATGAATGGTACGGTCAGAGCGGCTAGTATGGCGATATAATACCACCACGGCGAAGTGCCAAAAGACGCGGCTTTACCCAGAACAATATTGGCATAGAAGTAATTATAAGGCGTAAAGCAAAACTTGCCATAAAAGCTAATATCTAGGTACATATTGATGCCAACACCCACCAGGAAACCAGCTTTAACCAAAAACATTTTTTTTATGGCCTTGGGGTGATTGACTATAAACCAAAGTCCCAAACCAATAAAGCTAAACGCAACTTGAAACCTAAAATAAAAGGAAAAGGCCATTACTAATCCTGCAATAAACGACCAGAATAATGCTTCATTTTCCTTTAGGGCTTTTTCTAAAATCAGGATAGAGAGCATTAAAAATAAACCGCCCATCGCTTCGGCACTAAAGCTGCAACGCAAAAAAGGTATCAGTCCCAAAAAATTCGTTAGTAGTAAAAGAAGAAACAGGTAATTCTCTTTACCAAACTTTTTAATAATTAAATAATTGCACAGCACAAACCCCAATATGCCCACCAATACATGCACCATGGAGAACATGAAAAAGCGGTCTGTGATTCCTATCGATGTAAAGAATTTATATAACCCAATAAAGATATATGGCTGAACAGTGGGGCGTATCTGTTGCGCAAACTCCCACGGAAGCACGCTTGCCGGACTCAATCCCAGCTTGTAGGAAGCAAATTCTATGATCTGAAAGTACTCGTCGGAATGAAAAAAGTAAGTGTGCCAAGCGGTCAGCATCTGAATAATGAATGCTACTACCAGCAATATTTGTATGCGTTTATTGGTGTATTGCATAAATAAAGTTGGCGTCAAAAATAAGTTAGTTGGCGCTTTACCACCAAGTTCACTAGGAAAAGAAACAAAAGGCAATAAGAAAAATAGACAGCCTATTAAATAAAAAATCTCCTGAAGTACTCACTTCAAGGGATTTTAAATTTATTAATACCAGCAAAAACTCATCATTCATATCTCATAACTCATATCTACTTCCCCTATCTTCCTATCACCGTAATGCTTACTTCGGGGCTAAAGTTGCCTACTTCCACATCATTTTCTACAAAGACAATCTTGTATTTATAATGAGCTGTAACGCCTACTGCTGGCAAATCGTAATCTATAAAATGGCTTTTCGTCAAAGTTTTGTACGGAGCCGTACTATAACCAGTACCCGCATCGCGATACAGATTGATGACAATGAAACCATGTTTTGTAAAAATAAGCTCTGGATATCCTGCCTGTAAAGCCACTTTCAATTCGGGCGTAACGGTAACCACTGCTTTTGGAGACGAGAAAATGTTTAAATCTTTTTGAACAGCTTCCGAGCATTTAGGGTTTGCCTTCGCTTTGGCCGCTTTCTGTGCAAAACGACGCTGAATGCCAGGCGCTACAAGCGTAGGTGCAACAGTAATAACAACAGCGGCAGGCGGAATCAACTCCGCAACATCCACAGAACCCTCTCTGGCCAACAATTCAAAAGCCTTCCATGCTAGCTTACTAGTAGCCGCATCTTCATCCGTTTTTATAATCCACGCCAAATAGGCGGCATCATCTACGGCTTCTTTTTTCTCATCAACCGAAAACCCCAAATCGGTGGCATAAGTTGGTAGTCTAGTAGCAAACTTGGTAAGCTGTGTACTAAAATCAGATACATTTTTTTCAATGAAATAAGACATAATTTAAAATTTAAAATGAAACTAAAAAAATAAGATGGGTTAAAACAGATGAAATTAGGAACGCTAGAGCTTCAAAAGGACGTCCTCCAAAACAAATCGGACGTCCTCCAATGATTAGAGGACGTCCTCCAGACAAAAAAGGACGTCCTCCAAAACAAATCGGTCGTCCTCCGATGACCAGAGGACGTCCTCCAGAATAAAAAGGTCGTCCTCCAATGACCAGAGGACGTCCTCCATACAAAAAAGGTCGTCCTCCGATGATTAGAGGACGTCCTCCAGAATAAAAAGGTCGTCCAAAAATGACCGGAGGACAAGCATTTTGAATGAAATATTGATTGATTACGATAAAAAAAGGGGGCTGTGTAAGAGGCTTGGAAGTTTTAATCGCCACGGGAAGGTTTTTGTCAGGGGCAACTACAATATGTGTATACACTCGGTGAATGTTCAATTAAAATATTGACACTACCTAATTAAATCGAAAATAGATTTTGGATTGACGGAAGAAGGAAGTTTTTAAGCCAATTTGATAGATGTAATTTGGATAATAAATTCCCCTAGATTTGTATTGACTAAGGTTTTAAAGTACAAAAACAATTGACTGAATCCTTTACAACAAAGGGGTTTAAGAAAAGAGTTGCCTGTAATTTTATATGACAACACTAACAATCTTTAAGTGGAGAAAACAGACTACATAGAATTCGCAGAAAAATGTGTTGCAGAAATTAAAATCTTGCAATACAAATTACAACAAGACTATAATTTTAGTTGGTATGAAAACTGGTATTATGACCAAGCAACGGGTTTAATAACATTTTCAACCAACGACACTGAAATTAATTTTAAGTATTTTCAAGTTGGGACATTTTCAAGAAATACAAACACTTGGAAATGGGCTTGGAACAACGACCATACATTTGACAATGTAAAAGAAAAGTCGCTTGTTGTTAAAGACTTTGGACAAAACTCAAATTATACAAAACTAACTGATGGGTATTTTGAAAGTAGCGAAGAAGATGCTTGGGAATTTGCAGCCATTTCTGCACACTTGACAAATGCTATTGGTGTTTACAGACCAGTTGATGAACATCTCTTAATATTTTTAGTGCTCACTGAATTTGTAGAAAAAGATGAAGCACAAAAAATTAAAGACAAGTTTGTTAATTGTTCAACCCACGACACAGGACGAATAGCTTTTGTTTGCAAACACTTAAATAAAGAAACAAAAGTTGGCTTTGAAGAAGCATTTGAAACTTTCGAAAATATGGAACTTGAAGAAGATGATGAGTTTCAGGCTTGGTGCAATGAATGTGAAATTGAAAGACAAAAAACAGATGGTTGGAATGAAACTTCAATGGCGTTTGCAGACATTAAACTTGTTTGCGAAAAGTGCTACTTTGAAATGAAAGATGTCAATGCGTAGAAAGAAAACTATGGCAACATTAGGTTTTGCATTACTTGGGCTTGACGACGAATATTGTCTCAACAAGTTCGAGCAGTCACTTCGGCTTATCAAATAAAAAGGTCATCCTAGAATATCTCTTGGACGACCTTTTTTATTTGAATAAGTGTTTCTCTTTAATAGACCTCTTCGACAATTGTTTTATGATAAAAAAGAGTGTCTTCTATCTGATTTCTCTGTTTTTTCTGTGCCTTCTGTGGCAATCATTTTATACAATTATGTAGAATTTCTTTGCCACTGAGGCACTGAGGTAACAGAAAAAGTGAGAGAATGGATTTTCGAAGGGGTCTAATAGAAAAACTGCTCCAAAACAATCTTTCCATCCTTTACCTGATACAGCATTATCTGGTCTATTTTAATTCGTCCAAAACCTTCTACGGTAATTTCCATGCCACGCCCCACCGAAAAATAATTGCCGCCCACAACGGGTTGGGTGGTATAAGCCCCATGAAAATCCTGAATCTTCTGTATAAAGTCTTCACCCTTTTTCCGCACCGCTGCCTTGCCTTCCGCATAGCCGAGATAAGGAGAGTTTTCGGGGTCAATACTCTTTACATTTTCTGCAAAAAGCTCTTCCTGTATTTCAAACCATTTTTCTTGTTGGGCAAGTTCATTAAACCGTGCTGCCACTTCTTGTGTTGTCATTTTTACTATTTTTTGTTTGATTATATACCGTTGATTTGAAATCCTATAAGGGTTTAAAACCCTTATAGGATTAAGTATTCACTCATTCTAAACATCACCATTCAGCTTCTCCTCCAGTTTATCCAAATACCTAGTCCATCCACCCGAACAGGCATTGTAACATTCTATCTGCGGCACCAATCCATCATGCATAAAAGTTACAATCGTTTTATTCTCTTCTGTAGAAATTGTAAACCCAATCTTGGTATTAATCCATTCGCCGGTATTGCTCAAAAAACTTAGGGTACTATCCGTTATCAACCAAACAACTTTCTCATTAGGAATAAGCTCAATCAACTTTTGTTTAGAATAATGAGCGCCGCCACCTGCCTTAAACGTAAACTCGTCTCCCATCTTTTTACTCTCCCCTTTTATCTCTTCCCCATAAATACCCGACCACCATTGCTCTATATCCAGCAATAAATTGAAAACCTCTTTTGGGGTGACACTTGTTTTAATGCTTACTGTAAAACTCGATGTTGTCATATTCTTCTTAATTATATTTTTTGTTAATAAATGTTATGCTTTAAGCAATACAAATTGCCCTAGATGATAAGACAAATGGCTAGTGCGGGTAATGATGATGTTTAGTTTGTTGCGAAGTGGCTCTTTACTAAAATCCTCTGCAGAGACAGCGGTATGTTTTTGAAACCATTCTGCTGGTTGCAAACTATCAAAGTTTTTATTTAATACCTCATTCACTTTCTTCCAATATACCCTCAATTCTTGTGCAGAAGGAATGATTGCAACTGATTTATCTGGCGCTTTGAAATCACTATTTATTTGGGAAAATAGCTTATCGCCAAAACCTAAAAGGGAAAGCATGTCATCATGAACCACTATTAGATGCCCAAGTAGATAAATCCCCCTGTTTTTGTTGGGCGAAATTTCTTTTTCTAACTGCTCATCCGTTAGAGAATCAAGAACGGTATCGAAGTTTTTTATCAATGAATGCCATCTGTCAAATATCATTTTAACCATAATTTGTTCTGAACTCATTTGCTTTCTTTTATTAAGTATTATTTGTAAATATTTTTACTTTGGCAAAACTAAAGTCTAAATATTACTTCAAAAGGGTGGTAAATAGACTTTCTAATGGGTTGATTTGGACAATTCCTATTTATATCTTTGCCTAAAAAAAGATGAAACACCTAACGATAATAGTACCCGAAGGAGGCAATAATCTGAGCAGCATAGTAGGCGCTTACAAAATATTTACTAGGGCCAACAAGTATTGGAAGGATATGGGCAAAAGCGAAGTGTTTACCATTCAGTTGGCAGGCATTTCTAAAGAAGTTGATTTTTATGATGGACTGTTTACCGTGAAGCCACACACTTATATCTCGGATATAAAAAAGACCAATCTGGTAATAATTCCATCCCTAAACCACAATTACCAAACGGCACTGAAAGGCAATGAATTGCTGATAGATTGGGTGGAAACACAATATAAAAACGGGGCAGAAATAGCGAGTATTTGCACCGGCGCGTTTATGTTGGCAGCGGCAGGCTTGCTTGATGGCAAAAGCTGCTCCACACATTGGGCGGCAGCAGATAGTTTTAGGTGCATGTTTCCAAAAGTGAAGTTGCAACCAGATAAACTGATTACCGACGAAAACGGAATCTATACCAATGGCGGGGCTTATTCGTTTCTTAACCTGATTATTTATTTGGTAGAAAAATATTACGACAGACAAACCGCCATATTTTGTTCGAAGGTATTTCAGATTGAAATGGACAGAAACAGCCAATCGACGTTTGCCATTTTTACCGGACAGAAACTACATGAAGATGAAGTGGTGAAACAGGCACAAGCCTACATAGAAAGTAATATGGCAGAAAAGATTTCGATGGAAGACCTATCATCCAAGTTTGCAGTAGGCAGGCGCAACTTTGATAGACGATTTATTAAGGCAACCGGAAATACGCCTGTAGAATATTCGCAACGGGTGAAGATAGAATCAGCAAAAAAAGCATTTGAGAACAGCCGCAAAACAATCAACGAAGTAATGTACGAGGTGGGTTATGCCGATGTAAAGGCATTCCGCGAAGTATTCAGAAAAATAACGGGCATGTCGCCAATAGAGTATAAAGGCAAGTATAATAAGGAAGCGGTGGTTTGATATATTTGTGGGTGAGAAATGGTTTATTGATAGATGTTGGGGGAGTAAACCTAAATAGGGCGTAAAATAATTTACATGTCGCAGGAATTTGATGAAAAAAGCTTTTTTAATAACTCACGTAAGTTTTATGTGGAAACCCCATTAAAAGAATTGGGATTTAGAAAATATAAAACCTCCACAGTTGCAAGACTAACTTCAGGTGATGTTTTTCAGATTATAAATTTTCAAAAAGCTGCATATGGTGGGCAAAGCTTTACAATCAATATTGCAATCCGACCAATGTTTTGCATAAATCATGATTACCTTATTTTGAGTATGGGTAATGGACTAGGTGATTTGTCTAAAGAATACAAAAGAGATAAATGGTGGTATTACAAGACAAAAGAAGAGGGAGATAAAAGCTTTATAGATGTATTTAATCAAATAGAGAAACACGCAATTCCTTTTTTTGAAGCTACAAAGTCAAGTGAAGAAATAATTAACTCGTATAAGAAAAATATTTTTGGAATAAGCAAATTTGGAGATAGAATTATTTGGGGATATGAGGGAAATAAAGAATTTGACTTTGGACATATTTATCTTCATGCTGGATATATAAGTAAGGCTATCAAACAATTAAATTCTTGCTATAATGTATTCAAGAAAGATGATAAAGAGTGGGCTCAAAATAAAGCTAGTGAATGTTTAAAAATAAAAAACATTATCACTTCTGGACAATCCTACATTGACAAATACATCAGTGACACAGTTAAAAACAGCAAGGAAAACTTAAAAATTGTAGATTGGTGATAATCTAACCTATGATCCTCACTAGATAAATTACTATCCCCAAATTAAGCAGGAAATTTTTCTTCCCCTACTTTATAACTTATCCTTCTTTTTAGATGTACTCATTATTAGTACGGGCAAGAGTATTAGGTTGGTTAATGTACCCACCACCAACGTGAGAGACGTAAGCCAACCCAAACCAACGGTGCCACCAAAGTTGCTGAAACAAAAGATGATGAAGCCTGCTATCAATACCATCGATGTATAAATGATACTGATACCCGTATGCTTGATGGTCTGTATTAAGGTTGGCGTAACCTTACCCCTGTAATGTGGTAGTTCTTGTTTGTAATTTATCAGAAACCGTATGGTAACATCTATAGCAATACCTAGTGCTACACTAAAAACCAACACCGTAGAAGGCTTTAGCGTAACGCCAACCCAACCCATTAGTCCGGCTGTTATTACCAATGGAATAACGTTTGGAATTAATGAACAAACCAATATCCTAAACGAGCGAAACAGATAAAGCATACACAAAGTGATGAGCAAAAAAGCCCAACAAATACTATCACGCAAGCCTTTAATGATGAAAGTGGAACCTTCTAAAAAGGTAACACAACTACCCGTAAAAGTTACTTTATAAGCAGCGGTATCAAATATCTCGTGACTCTTATCTTCCAATTCTTTCAGGAAAATGGGTAGTTGGTGACTACCTATATCCTTCATATTTACACTTATTCGCGCTACTTGCTTGTTGCTATCTACAAAGCGACTCAGTAACTTAGTGGCCGCATTGGTATTATTTGCAATTGGTTTTCCTGTGCTATCTGTTTTGGGTGCCAGATAACTTCCCAAAAAGGCCAAGTCCCCTTCGGCAGGCACATTGTAGCTATTGCTATCTCCATCAAAATAAGCCTGTTTGGCAAACTTCAATCCCTCCACAAAACTTAAAGGTCTTCCAGCTTCGGGTCTATCGGCAATGTAAGAAGCAAATTCATCAATCTTATTCATCGGTCGGGTACTACGGAATAGCCCCTTTTTCTTCTTTGTATCAACGGTAATTTCTAATGGCATTACCCCCTTAAAGTTTATTTCGAACCAAGCTAAATCTGTGTAGATTTTATCTTTGTGTGGCAAATCATCCACCACAAATCCTTCACTTTTCAGTTTGAACAACCCAACAATGGCAAATAAAGTTATAGCCGCCGTAACAGTATATACCCAACGAGAATGATCGAAAACCCAACGCTCGATGCTCACCAATACTCGCTCTAAAAATTTATTGTCGAGGTATTTTACATGTTTTGCCTTTGGTGGAGGCAGATAACTAAGAACCGAAGGAATAAATATGAGCGAAATAACAAACAGCAACATAATGTTGATGCCGCTTACCACGCCAAACTCTTGTAGCAAGGCACTACGGGTAAAGGCAAACACCGCAAAACCAATGGCAGCCGCAATGTTGCAAAACAGGGTAACAATGCCCATGCGCCCCACCATTACCTTGAGGGCTTCCTCTTTATTGCCCTTGTCTGCATAAGCAGTGTGGTATTTATTAAGGAAATAAATACAGTTTGGTATGCCAATTACCACAATCAAAGGAGGAATCAATGCCGTTAGCAAAGTGATTTTGTAACCCAAAAGCACCATTGTGGCAAGGCTAGAAACTACACCCATACCCACCACAAGCAAGCTCATAAACATGGTGCTGAAACTACGGAAGAAAAGCAATAGGGTTAACGCCGAAAGGATGAATGAGGCAAAAATGAACACATTCATTTCTACTTTTAATCTATTGCCTAGGATAACACGGATGTAAGGCAATCCACTCAATTTGACGGTAATACCCGATGTTTTCTCGAAATCTTCAATGGGTTTCAATACAGAATTTATCAACCTAGTACGGCTTTTACTATCAATCGTATCTCTATTTAAACTAACTGCAAGTATGTAACTATTTGTTTGAGGATTGTAGAGAAGACTTCTATAAAATGGCAAGTTCTCGAATACTTTTCTGTCTCTATCTAATGCCGCTTGTGAAGAATAGCTAGTCTGAAAAATGTGCTTAGTCCTGAATTTCTTAGCAATGGTATCGTTTAATAGGTTTAGTGCATCGGGTATGCTCAAAACATCTTTTACATCTTGTACTTTTTTAAGGTCTTGGTGCAATTTACTTACTGCATTAAAAACTTTTAAGGTAAAGAACTCTTTACTATCAATACCTACCACCATATTACTGGCATCTTCCCCAAACTTATTTTTGAAAGCCTGAAAATCCATGAATTTAGGATTGTCGGTAGGAACGGCCCGAGAGAAGTCGTAACTGATTTTAACCTGAGATGCTTCGTAGATAGCGAAAACATTAAAAGCAAGTAAGAGAAGTAAAAGCGGAAGCCTGTTCTTTAAAATGAATACACCTAAACGATACCACATAATTTTATATTAAGTTAAAAGTTGAGAGTCGAAAGTAGAAAGTTAATTGTCATACGTTTACTCTGACTATTGACTTTCGACTCTCAACTTTAGACTTTCTTACACAAACCACAAACCTATTAATTGACAAACGATGCCAAGAATTACACCCGAATAAACTTCGAGTGTGGTATGATCGCTTACCAAAAAGCGAGCTGTGCAGACTAATCCTGTAAGAAGTAAGATGCCAGTAATTGAATATCCGGTGGTTGAATGATATATAAATGCAAATAAAATGATTGCTGCCAATGCACCGCCCATAGCAATGCCGTGCAAACTGATTTTTATATAATTATTAATAAATACACCAATAACAGTAGCCGTAAATATGCCAAAGTAGAAGAATTTCAATACAGATGGTTGGTCGGTGAAGGTTCTGCTTAGGTAATACATCCACCAATAAAAGAACATACAGATAAAATAGGGTATGATGCGTTCCTTCTGTGTACGAAGAAAGATGCTATCGCTAAACTTTAAACGCCATAAAAGGAAAACGGCAAAAGCAGGAAAGAAAGCCGTCATCCAGAATACACTAAATATCTTCATCTTTAGCTGCCACTCTGTTATCCCCGCAAACTCATACGGAAACTGTTTTAGGAGATAAAGAAAGATATAGGTAGGAATAAATAGGGGATGCAGGATATAGGAAATAAGTTTTGCAAGGAAAGTCGAAAGTCGAAAATTGAAAGTCATAAGTAATCAGTTGAGAGTCAAAAGTTGAGAGTTGAAAGTATTTGGTTCTTTATGCTTTGGGAATTCTGTTCACCAATGATTTTATTAATCCTTTTGTAATTCTAGACACTTCGTCAGCTTTAGTTAAGAGTCCATTCTTTTCTGTTGCAGTAATATAGTTTAACCTTTCTGCCAGATAATACATTGATTTTGTTTCGCTACAAGAGGCGGTTGCTATAAAAAGAAACCTAGAAAAGTCTGCGTCAGAACTCCTGTCGAATCCTTCAGCTATATTATTTGAAATAGAAACCACTGCCCTACAAATTTGGTCTTTAAACCCATAATCTTTTAAGTTCTTAAAGGAAGAGTAGGTGTCAACGGCAAGGTCTTGAGCTTTTTGCCAAGCTATAATATCTTCAAACCGTTGTATTATCATAATCTTTCTTTTATACACAACCCTCTAAACCATTAACTCTCTACTTTAAACTTTTGACTTTCGACTTTAAACTTATAACTCCTTGCGTAGCCTTGCTACCGATATATTCAACTGTTCCCTGTACTTTGCCACGGTTCGGCGGGCAATGTTATAGCCTTTAGCATTCAGCATGTCCGTTAAAAATTCGTCGCTGAGAGGTTTGTGTTTATCTTCCGAATCTATCATGTTGCTCAGTATTTCCTTCACCTCACGCGTACTCACCTCCTCGCCGCTATCCGTACTCAAGCTTTCGCTAAAAAAGTATTTTAATCGGTAAGTACCAAATTCAGTCTGAACAAACTTACTGCTAGCCACCCTACTCACGGTGCTAATATCTAGTCCTGTTTTCTCTGCTACATCTTTTAATATCATCGGTTTCATGTTCAGCACATCCCCCGATAAAAAGAATTCTTCCTGATGTTTCATAATGGCATTCATGGTAGATAGTAAGGTATGCTGCCTTTGCTGTATCATTTCTATAAACCACTTAGCACTATCAATCTTTTGTTTAATGAAGATAACCGCCTCTTTTTGTCGTTTATCTTTCTTATTTCCCCGGTCATATTGCTTCATCATTTCCTTATACCCTTCACTAATCTTTAGTTCAGGTGCATTACGCGAATTGAGCGACAGTTCAAGAATACCATTGTTATTAATGATATAAAAATCGGGAACAATGTATGTTTCAGCCTTATTAAGCTCTCCAACATTTCCTCCGGGTTTAGGGTTTAATCTTATAATTTGATGTATTACCTCTTTTAGTTGATCGTCGTTAAGATTCAGGCCACGTTGAATTTTTTCGTAGTGCTTCTTAATAAACTCATCATAATATTTAGTCAATACCTGAATGGCAGTTTCTACTGCAAGCCCCTCACTCCTCTTTCTTTTTAATTGAATAATCAGGCACTCTTGCAAGTCTCTTGCCGCCACGCCCGGCGGGTCAAACTGTTGAATGTCTTTTATTAAATCCTCTATTTCTTTCTCCTCCACCATCACATTCTGACGGAAAGCAAGGTCATCAGCTATCGAACTCAGTTCTCTTCGTAGGTAGCCATCATCATCTAAACTTCCCACAATTTGCTCAGCAATCTTAAATCTGCGTTCATCAAGTTCAAGCATGCCTAATTGATTTATTACCAAATCGAAAAAACTATTTTCAAGTTTAATGGGCAGTGTTTGTTTATCATCCATTTCAGGATAATTATCGTCCTTCATCTTATAGTCGGCAATCTCCCCGTCATCATCCACAATATACTCGCTTACATCCGGATTTTCGTATTCGTCTTCACTTCCATCAAGGTCAAAATCTTCCTCTTCTTCCGTTTCAAACTCGTCTTTTATCTCGTCGTCCGCTTCTTTGGTATCCTCGTCCTCACCCATTTCCAAGGCAGGGTTCTCTTCCAATTCTTCCTTAATTCGTTCCTCCAAATTAGCCGTAGGCACTTGAAGAAGTTTCATCAGCTGAATTTGCTGAGGTGATAATTTCTGTAAAAGCTTCTGCTGTAGTGATTGTCCTAATGCCATGATTGTATGCTAAAATCAAAAATAAATTGGGCGTAAAAATATGGATAATTGATAGCAAATTATTTAATCAGTGGTATAATGCGGCTTTCTATGTAAAATTGTACCTATTACCATGGATAAGTTACGTGTACACCCCTTTGTTTCTTGCATTCTTGCGCTGTTCCTTTCAATGGGGTCCAAGGGGCAAAACATTTATCTTTCCATCAATCCCATCGATGTCTCTACGCGTTTTGTTTCCGATTCTTTACATCCCAAAACCCAGTTTGCTACTATGATTCAGTGCAAACAATATATACAGCAGTTACCAGGAGGGTTGCAGGCAAAAGGATATCTTTCGGCATCGGTAGATAGTAGTATTGAGAAAAAAGATACGTTGCAGATAGCGCTTTTTGTAGGAAAGAAATATGCTTGGAACACCGTTTCTGTGAAGGAAAAAGATAAGATTTTGCTAGGGCAATTAGGCATACACGACGATTGGTATAAGGCAAAACCAGTAAATGCAGTGGAGATAAACGCAGTGGAAAATAGGCTGTTGGATTATTTTTTGGCTAATGGATATCCTTTTGCCACCGTGGGTTTTGATAGTGTGCATCTACAACACAATAAGGTGGATGCGCAACTAAATATCAAAAAAGGTATTCCTTACAAGTTGGATAGCATCAGGATAATGGGCAATGCCAAAGTTGACATTGGTTTTCTGTATCACTATCTTTGTTTGGCTCCAGATGATTTGTTTGATATTACCAAACTGAACAAGATAAATCAGCTTTTGCAACAACTTCCTTATCTGCAACAAACACGCGATTGGAACCTGACCATGCTGGCAAGTAGTTATGTGCTGAACTTGTATCTACAACAAAAAAAGAGTAACCAAATAAATGTAATAGCCGGATTTTTACCTGCAAGCGCACAAAATGGTGGCAAACTTTTACTAACAGGAACTGCCGACGTGAACCTGAAAAATACTTTTGGCGAAGGAGAAACAATTGGACTAAATTGGCAACAATTGCAATCCTCCTCTCCCAGATTGAATGTTAATTACCAGAAACCGTATATCTTCAACACACCTTATGGATTAGACTTTTCGTTCGATTTATACAAAAAAGATTCTTCTTATTTGAACCTTACCACTAAACTTGGCTTCCAATATCTAACCACCCCATGGCAAACAGGAACTATTGCCTTGCAATTGTTTTCTACAAATTTATTATCGATTGATACGCTCGGTGTGATTGCCAATAAACGACTACCAGACATTGCAGATGTACGAAATATGAGCATTGTTATTGAGCACAAAATTGATAATACCAACTATCGCCCCAACCCTTTGCGAGGTGGTGTGTACAATATTAGCTTGGCAGTGGGTAATAAAAAGATAAAAAAGAATTCGTCAATTACACAGATTGCTGACCCTTCTTTTAAATACTCTTCTCTGTACGACACGGTACAATTAAATAGCTATCAGCTAAGACTTAAAGCGGATTATGCCCATTATTTTAACTTGGGAAAGTATTCAGTATTAAAAACAGCCATTACAGGTGCTTGGCAAGAAAGTCCAAACTATTTTACCAATGAATTATATCAGATAGGCGGTTACAAATTGTTGCGGGGCTTTAATGAGGAAAGTATTTTTGCAGATAAATTCTCAGTAGCCACAATCGAATACCGCTACTTGTTAGGATTAAATTCGTATTTCAATACTTTTTCTGATATTGGATTCACGCATAATTCTGTAACGCGAATCAATAATAACTTTATTGGTGGAGGAATTGGTTTAGCCTTCGAGGCTAAGCAAGGAATCATAAACATCAGCTTGGCAGTGGGCAAAAGAAACGATTTACCTTTTAATATAAACGAAGCAAAGATTCATATTGGCTTTGTAAGTTTGTTTTAATAAAGGAAAACTTACCAAACCACTTCCAAAATATCCTTGTATAGACTGAAATTAGCATCTGCACTCAATAAAGTTGCTTTTTCTGACAAGGTGGTTGCCAAAAGTAATCTATCAAAAGGATCCCGATGTTGCTCATACAAAGGAATATTGTTGTATTGAAATAGGTGCTTATTGGCTATTGGCAGGAATGTAAAACCATCAATTAAGGCTTGATTAAATATCTCTTCAATAGTTGCAGTGAATTTAGAAAGCTTGCCAATCTGCTGTTTAATGGTAATTTCAAACAAACTAATTTGGCTAAAAAGAATGGTATTTTGTGGGTTTTGCAAAATTCCCATCACTCTTTTTGGAATTTTGGGATTGTTATCCTGAAACCAAATTAAGCAATGGGTATCTATTAAATAGGTCATTGTCATTATTGATAGTCCCTCAAATCTTCCAACGGTTCATTAAAATCATCAGGAATTGTGACCTTTCCTTTCAGTCCACCCGGTTGACGTTTTTGTTGCACCCTTGAAATGTTTTCATCAGTCAAAAAAGTTACTATTACCTCCGTTTTAGTATCAACAGGAGGCTTCTCTTTTAAAATGATGTTGCCTTTTTCGTAATATCCTCTTATTGCTGTAAACATTATCTAAGTATTTCTTGCAAGATACTGTACCATTTCTAATTTTTACAGTAAAATATCTTTTCTTGATTCCTACTAGTTAATAATACCCGCCCCAAAATAACTGTGCAAAACCTGTGGCAACTCAATGCCCGCTTCTGTTTGGTTATTTTCTAGCAAACAAGCCACTATCCGCGGCAATGCTAACGAGCTACCATTTAGGCTATGTGCCAATTGCGTTTTATTACTACCATCCTTAAAACGGCATTTCATTCTGTTGGTCTGAAAGTTCTCAAAGTTGCTCACACTACTTACTTCAAGCCAGCGTTTTTGTGCGGCACTATATACTTCAAAGTCGTAAGTTATTGCACTTGCAAAACCCATATCGCCACCACACAAACGTAAAATCCTGTAAGGAAGATTCAATGAGTTCAATAGTTTTTCTACATGTGCCACCATTTCATCCAGCACTTGATAGCTTTTTTCTGGGTGAACTAGTTGAATAACTTCCACCTTTTCAAACTGATGAACACGGTTAAGTCCACGCACATCCTTGCCATAACTTCCAGCCTCTCTTCTAAAACATGGGCTGTAAGCCGTCATCTTTACAGGCAGTTCATCTTCCTTCAAAATCGTATCGCGATACACATTTGTTACAGGTACTTCTGCCGTAGGAATTAGGTACAATTTATCCTCGGTTACGTGATACATCTGCCCTTCTTTGTCTGGCAATTGTCCTGTTGCAAAAGCACTTTGTTCGTTCACCATAAACGGTGGCAGGTATTCCAGATAACCAGCTTCTACATTAAAATCCAAAAAATATTGCACTAAACTACGTTGCAATCTTGCCCCCTTGCCCGTATAAACAGGAAACCCACTTCCAGTTATCTTATTGCCCAATTCGAAGTTTACCAATTTATATTTATCCAATAAATGCCAATGCTCCACCGCTTTTTCGTATAAATTTGGGATTGTGCCACCCTCTCTTACCACTTCATTTTCTTCGGGAGTTTTACCCAATGGAACCTCTTTTGCAGGAAGATTTGGTAATTGAACCAATGCTTCGTACAAATCCTTTTCTACTACAACCAATTTTTCTGAGAAAGAGGCGGCTTGTTCTTTATGTTCTGCTACTTGTTTTTTTATCGAATCGGCTTGGTCAATCATACCCAAGCTCATTGACTTACCTATTTCTTTTGAAAGAGCATTAATGCTAGCCTGTGCATTATCATATCCTACTTGTATTGATTTACGCTCATCATCCAACGCAACAATAGTATCTACCAAAGCAATTTGCTTAAAATTCTTAACGCCCAAACGTTCTTTAACCCAATCTGGGTTGTTCTTCAACACACTTACCTGTAACATATTTGTTTACAATTTGCGGCAAATATAACCTCCTAGTTGTAATTAATCCGCTTGCTAACGTTTGGCAGTCTGTAATATTTTTCTTACCTTGGTTAATTGAAGCCATCATTTATTTACTTCCATTTGAAAGTACTAATCATATGCTTCATATCTTGGAGAATAAAATCATTCACTACTCCTAAGGAATCTTCGTTTGGCGTTGCATCAAAATATAAAGCACCTCTAAGAAAGTGTTTTACAGAGTCTGTTACAAAAAACTGATTGGCAGTGGCAACATTCCCCCCTACTTTAAAAAACATTCCGTGTACGTTATTACTTGTACTGATTAATGAGTCATCAATAGAAATTGCTTTGCTTGTATGCTTGTTTGTAAGTGTGAACGCATCGTTAATTAGCTTATCAAATTTGTTCTTTCCTATTTCTTTATAGCTTACATAAATGCGGCTATTAAACTGAGGAA
This sequence comes from Chitinophagaceae bacterium, assembly GCA_947381435.1. Classification (GTDB taxonomy): domain Bacteria; phylum Bacteroidota; class Bacteroidia; order Chitinophagales; family Chitinophagaceae; genus Parasediminibacterium. The sequence continues at coordinate 5,697 of CANCVE010000068.1, read as the reverse complement.
AATTTACGTTTATCCACCAAGGGTTCTCTGTGGCTTCTCCAAAAAAAGTAGAATCCTTAATAATGTTAGCATAAACTGGGTATTCGAAAGTGTATGGATAACTTGGTTGGTCGAAGGTTTTATATTCTTTTTTGGGTAAATCAATAACAAAATAGCCTCTTGGTTTTGGTACAAATGTGCTGTTGCAAGAAACGCAAGCACCTATTATTAAAACAACTAAACAACCAGCCAGCCATGTTTGTAAACCCTTGCCTAATGTCACTTTCATTTTTTTCTTTTGTAGAAACCTTAAAACCCAGAATAAAGGTTCTCGTATTATTTATTGATAGTTACCTTAATTTTCTGAAGCCTGTTCTTCTCTATTTCTAATACCGTAAAGTCGAAATATTTGCTTTTTATCAGTTGTCCTATTTGAGGAATCTCTCCAATTAGTTCTAGTACTAATCCTGCCAAAGAATCACTTTCTCCCCTAATCTCATCAAACACATCTATACTCAGGTGCATGGTTTTGCAAACATCATTCAGCATTACTTTGCCTTCAAAAATATAGTTACTATCATCTTCCTTGCTATAATTCACTTCTTCCTCATCAAACTCGTCCTTTATCTCTCCTATTACCTCTTCCAAAATATCTTCTAGTGTTATGATGCCACTTGTGCCACCAAACTCATCTACCACGACTGCAAAATGTATCTTCTTGCTTTGAAACTCTTTCAATAAATCTTCTATCAATTTATGTTCATGAACAAAGTAAGGTGCACGCAGTAATACATGCCAATTAAAATCGTTAGTCTGATTGATGTAAGGAATCAAATCTTTGGTATGTATCATACCAACCACTTTGTCTAATTCTTCTTCGTAAACAGGCAGACGACTATAATGTAACTCTCCCAATTGTTGAATTAAATCGTGAAAGCCCATGCCCTTTTCTATCCCATGAACATCAATTCTGGTCTTCATTACCCGTTTTACAGAGATATTGCCAAACTTTACAATTCCTCTTAGGATATTCTTCTCTTCAATAGACGCATCAGTGTCTGTACTTAAATCAATTGCATGATCTAATTCTTCCAAATTATAATCACTTTTCTTTTTGGTTAGTCTCTTTTCAATCTTATCACTATATCTAACAAACCAGATACTTGCTCTTTTAAAAACAAGAAATATAAATTCTACTATAGGTGCTAAATCTTTGGCAAACCTGATGTTGTTTTGGGCAGCCATTACTTTGGGCATTACTTCTCCAAGTAAGATAAGCGTGCCGGTAATAACAATTATTTTAATGACTACTTCTAGCCAAAAAGCGTTTACTCTTTCCAAATCTAATAAACTGCCAAGAAGGATGTTTGATATAATGATGATGGCAATATTGATAAGATACTTTGCAATAAGCAGACAGCCCAGCAATACTTTAGGGTCTTCAAGCAGATTTACTACTCGTCTGTAACCACTTTGTTGTTTGGTTTTAAGTAGGTTAATATCTTTTTGAGTTAAGGAGAAAAAAGCTACTTCAGCTCCACTAATAACATAAGAGAAGAAGAGTAGCGATAGCAGAATAAAAATAATGGTTGTAGAACCTTGTGCATTTATTAATGCAAGGTGATTTATGTTTAAAAATGATAAGTTTATAATTTCCGGATGGTATTCCAATGCCGATTATTTAAATGAATAATGTATCAGGGGTACTGACTGTTCTATCAAAAATATCTGTTTATGATATAATTGTAAGCTAAAATAAGGAATCAAATCATATTGCAATGTTTTCATTAGATAATTAAAACAAAAAAAGCTATCCCTTCCGAGATAGCTTCCATTATTTATGATAAGACTTCTTATTCTCCACCAGATTTTACCAACCCAAGTTTAGCTTCTAAACTGAGGGTAGCGTGTGGAACGGCTTTCAATCTTGCCTTGTCAATTAGTTTACCTGTAACCCTACAAACACCGTAAGTCTTGTTTTCTATACGCATGATTGCTTTTTCAAGATGGTCGATGTAACTAATCTGACGGCTTGCCATTTGGCTAAGTTGCTCACGCTCCATGCTCATACTTCCATCTTCCATAGTCATATAACGTGCATCGTCATTGTCAGAACCCATCCCATCTTTACGAGTAATTAGTCCTTGTAAATATGCCAATTCTTTCTTGGCCGTATCCATTTTCTTATTAATGATTTCTCTAAACTCTTTCAAGTCAGAGTCGCTATATTTTACCAAAGGAGAATTGCTCCTTGGTTCTTCTACTCTTTTTTCCATTGGAGTATAATCTGGGTTATATGCTACACTTGAGGTTGTTGTTATTTTTGGAAGTTTCACTTCCTTCATTGGTTCATCCGACCTTCTAGGAACCGGAATTGGTTCCCTCTTTTTAATAGGTATGTGCGATTTCTCGTTCATATCAACCTCCGAATATCCGACAGGTTTTCTTACAACGGGTTTCTCTACCCTTGCTTTTTTATTTGTAGTGCCTTTACTAGTAGCCATTTTTACGTTCGTTTTTTGTTACCTCAATTATTAGCGGTTCGTCATTTACTTCAATTTCAATGCCTTCCTTCAATTCTGTCACCCACTGGACAGAATCTGCCAAAATTTCGCGACAAATATATTCTTTATATTCTTCAATGCTACTTTTCAAATTCACATTCGTTAGTAACTTGACAGAAATGCGGTCTGTAAGGTCAAAATTGTTCTCTTTTCTTATGTTTTGTATCCTATTTACCAGTTCTCTAGCATTTCCTTCGCTTTGTAGCGCATCTGTTATAGTGATATCCAAAGCCACTGTTAAGCTGCCTTTACTAGCAACACTCCATCCCGGAATATCTTCTGCAGTGATATCCACTTCATTAACCAATATAATTATATCCTCTCCGTCAATGTTTAAGGCAATCTGTCCGTCCTTTTCTATTGCAGCAATTTCATGTTGGGTAAAGCCCATGATGGCAGCATTAACTGCTTTCATCTTTGCACCCATCCTCGTACCCAATGCCTTGAAGTTTGCCTTTACCTTTTTCTTGATAACCCCTTCCGTATCCGTTAGGTACTCAAACTCCTTTACGTTTACTTCAGCCTTAATCAAGTCCTCAATCTTTTGTAGCTGTTCTTTCATTTTTGGATTGAGAACCGGCACCATCACTTTTTGCAATGGCTGACGAACCTTGATATTTACCTTCTTACGGATTGACAATACCAACGAAGAAGTATCCTGTGCCAATTGCATCCTTTCTTCCAAATCAGTATCTATTGCCGCTTCGTTATAAGTAGGAAATAAAGCATGGTGTACGCTTTCTGCCTCAAAACGATTGGTGATGGCATTCAAGTTCTTAAACACTGCATCACTAAAGAACGGAGAAATCGGCGCCATTAATCTAACCAAGGTTTCAATACACTCATACAAGGTTTGATAGGCTGCAATCTTATCTCCCTCATACTCTCCCTTCCAGAACCGGCGACGACAAAGACGCACATACCAATTACTCAAATGCTCATCCACAAATTCTTCCATCAAACGGCCAGCCTGTGTTGGCTCGTAATCGTCCATTGCTTCCGTAACTTTCTTTATCAACGTATTTAAAGAAGACAATATCCAACGGTCAATCTCTGGTCTTTCTGTTAAAGGAATATAGGCTTCCTTAAAAGCAAAGCCATCTACGTTAGCATACAAAGCAAAGAATTGGTAGGTATTATATAAAGTTCCAAAGAACTTGCGTTGCACTTCCTGGATGCCTGCCAAATCGAACTTTAGGTTATCCCAAGGACTAGCATTGGTAATTAAATACCAACGGGTAGCATCGGCACCGTACTTTTCGATGGTCTCGAATGGGTTTACTACATTACCCAAACGCTTACTCATCTTGTTGCCATTCTTATCTAGCACCAACCCATTAGAAACAACCGCTTTGTAAGCCCTGCCGTCCACTTTATCAGAAGGAATGCCCGCTTCATTCAATACATCAACAACGCTTTCTTTTATCAACGAACCGATGGCATGAAGTGTGTAAAACCAACCACGTGTTTGGTCAACCCCTTCGGCAATAAAGTCTGCAGGATAGTTATTGGCAAATAGTTCTTTATTCTCAAATGGAAAATGTTGTTGTGCGTAAGGCATTGCCCCACTATCAAACCAAACATCTATTAGGTCAGAAACACGCGTCATCGGTTCTCCCTTAGAAGAAACCAACGTAATCTTATCTACAAAAGGTTTGTGTAAATCCAGATTAGCGGTAGAAAGGTTCTGGTTGATATCCCCACCCAATACTTCTTTTGCCTTTTCTGCTTCTGCCAAAAGTTCAGCCACGCTTCCAATAATCTTTTGTTCGCTACCATCTTCTGTTTTCCAGATAGGCAATGGCGTTCCCCAAAAGCGGCTACGACTCAGGTTCCAATCCACCATATTTTCCAGCCAGTTACCAAACCTTCCTTCGCCCGTACTCTTCGGTTTCCAGTTGATCGTCTTATTCAAGTCTATCATCCTTTGCTTGATAACTGGATCTGTTGTTTTAATAAACCAAGCATCCAATGGATAGTACAATATTGGCTTATCGGTACGCCAGCAATGCGGGTAGCTGTGTTCGTATTTCTCTACCTTAAAGGCACGGTTCTCCTTTTTCAGCATCACGCAGATGTCCACATTTACGTCTGCATAGTTAGGGTCGTCCTTATAATTCTTTACATATCGGCCACTAAATTCTCCCAATCCATCCACAAACTTACCTTGCCTATCCACCATTGTCAGGATGCCGATACCATATTTCTTACCCACCTTATAGTCATCCGCACCAAAAGCGGGGGCGGTATGAACGATGCCCGTACCATCTTCGGTAGTAACGAACGAGTCGCATAATACGCGGAAAGAATCTCCACCCGTTTCTTTATTGGCTTCGTAAGGCATCAATTGTTCGTAGCGGCATTCCTCGATGTCTTTACCTTTAAACTCCGCTAATATCTTCCAAGGAATAATCTTTTCCCCTTCTTTATAAGCATTAAAGTCTCCGTTCTCTCCTTCTGGTTTTACATATTTAGCCAAAAGATTCTTAGCTAAAATAATGTTTACCGGAAGATGCGTGTAAGGATTAAAAGTTTTTACCAATACATAATCTATCGTTGGCCCAACAGTCAACCCTAAGTTAGAAGGCAACGTCCAAGGAGTAGTCGTCCACGCCAAAAAGAATATTCCAACCCCCGTCCCCTGAAGGGGTGACTCATTCCAAGCTGCCTCAGCTATTTCAATAAGCTTCTTTGCAAATGGGTGTTCTTCCTTAGTTCCCTTTAGGGTTAGGGCAAACATCGCCACTGCACTCGTATCCTTCACATCCTTATAAGTGCCTGGTTGATTCAATTCATGGCTACTTAAACCCGTTCCTGCAGCGGGACTATAAGGTTGGATACTTACACTTTCGTACAGCAATCCTTTCTTGTACAGCTCGCTCAATATCCACCACAAACTCTCAATATAGTTATTCTCGAAGGTGATGTAAGGGTTATTCAAATCTACCCAATAGCCCATTTTGCGGGTAATATCATCCCATTTATCCTTGTAGCGCAATACGGCTTCACGGCATTTTTGGTTATATTCCTCCACGCTAATCTTCTTGCCAATATCCTCTTTTGTAATGCCCAATTCCTTTTCCACGCCCAATTCCACCGGCAATCCGTGCGTATCCCAACCGCCCTTACGTTTCACCTGAAAGCCTTGCATGGT
>CANCVE010000067.1 GCA_947381435.1 Chitinophagaceae bacterium | reverse complement strand
AAAGGTACAGAATTGTAAAGGATGAATGCAGGTTAAGAAAAAACAAATATCCGTACAAGATATTTGCCATTTGTGCCGCCTTGCATAACTTTAGGGTGGAAAGAAAGCCGTTTAATTACCCTGTAATTAAACTGACATAAACTCTATTGAAAACCTTAGGCGCAAATTTTACAGAAGAAACTTCTTTACTCATTCAAGGAATAAAAGGAAAGATAAATGAACGTGGTGATGTATTAGAAGCAAGAACAATGGATGCCATATTAGGATTTATTTCATCGTTCAAAAGAATAATCTTTACTTAGAATCACTTTTTACTCTCCTTATACTCCTTTTTTAAGCAATTTTTCACCTTTCCAACTACCTCGATACGAGTCTTATCGACGTAGTTACGTCTTGTATCGACGTAGTTACAACTTGTATTGACGTCGTTACAACTCGTATCGAGGTAGTTACAAGCTCCTGTCGGCATCAACTAGGTGAATCAAAATGTATTTTTAACTAGAAGCGGTATCTATATTAAACCCAAAACATTTACTTTTAGCCCATCCCAAAAGGTATTTATATGAAGAAAATATTGTTGATTATAGCTTTAGCAAGCACAAGCGTAGCCGTTAATGCACAAACAAGCAAGGAACTTTACCAAAAAGCAAGAACGGCAATGTTGCAAGGCGATTTGGATAATGCTGCTTTAAACTATAACGCATTACTAAAACAAGACCCAGATAACATTGATGCTTTAAACGATTATTGCTATTTGTTAGTACTAGAAAAACAATATCCAAAGGCGATAGAACTAGGCAAACAAATGATTGCTAAACCCAAAGCCGACTTTCAATCGTATCAAACATTAGGATTGGCTTATAAAGGCAAAGGCGACTACAAAGAAGCAGAGGCATTGTATAAGGATGGACTGAAGAAGTTTGCAGAAGTAGGTATTTTGTATAATGAATATGGCGAATTGTTTGCCATGCAAAATAAGTTTTCGGATGCCATTGTGCAGTGGGAAGCGGGCATAAAAGCTGACCCTAACTATAGTAAAAACTATTACAATGCAGCCATGTACTACAGTAAAGTGCAAGAAGATTTATTCTGGACGATTCAATATGGCGAAATATTTATCAACCTAGAAAGCTATAGCGACCACACTGCTTTGATAAAAGTAAAATTATTAGATGCTTATAAAAAATTATTTACGGGAGATAAATTAGACAAATTGGTTAGCAATCCTGCCAATACTCCTTTTCAGAAAGCTTGGTATCAAAACATTAGTTTGGCAAGTAGTCTTTCGAAAGGAGGGATAGATGCCGAAGTGCTTGGCGCCATCAGAACAAGATTTATACTGAATTGGTTTTATACCAAACAAAACGAAGCAACGCCCTTTCATTTGTTCGATCATCATCAATATATGATTAAAGAAGGCTTTTTTGATGCATACAATCAATGGATTTTTGGAGAAGCATCTAATCCTCAATTCTATCAAATGTGGTTGAATACACATGCCAAAGAATTGAGTTTCTTTAAAGTGTATCAGCAAAACAAACTCTACAACCAACCCTCTGGAGAATATTACAAGTAAACAGGCTAACCACAAAGCACACAAAGATTTGCACAACAACCACGATTTAAACGAGGTTTAGTGTCATTTTGTAATTCATGGTTTTCCTTGTGTTACTTTTCCCTTGTGTTCTTAGTGGTTAAATCTTAAAAATAAGAAACCCCCAATCTGTTGTTACAGTGGGGGTTTCCTTCATTTGCAGTTTGCTTCGAGAGCTATTTTTAATTAGCTGAAAGTCTTAAATCAATTTCTTTGCTTAGTAAAGCAAATATCTCATCCAAAGTTCCTTCGCCTTTTATGTTTTTTACTTTATCGAATGGTTTATAGTAATCTGCTACAATAGCAGTTTTGTTTTTATACTCCACAATTCTGTTTCTAATAACATTTTCGTTGGTATCATCGCTTCTACCACTTGTAAGCCCACGATTTAGCAATCTTTTTACTAACTCTTCATCACTAACTTCAAGCGCTAGTACAACACCAATTTCTGTTCCTTTTAGTTTTAGTAACTTATCCAAAGCCTCTGCTTGAGCTGTGGTGCGCGGAAAACCATCAAATAGAAAACCATTTACTTGAGGATTTGCATCCAAGGCACTACTTATCATGCCAACTACTACTTCATCAGGAACTAACTGGCCGGCATCCATCAACTTTTTAGCTTCTACACCAAGGGGAGTTCCGGCGGCAATTTCGCTTCTGAGCAAATCGCCTGTAGAGAGATGTTTTAGGTTGTACTTAGCAATCAGATTTTCACTTTGGGTACCCTTGCCACTACCGGGAGGGCCAAATAAAATAATATTAAACATTTGCGTAACGCTACTTATTGAGCAGCGAATATAATAACTTGCATTGAAATCTGCTTTAACAAAACCTTACATCAATAAAAAACGTTGGTTTGTAAGGCTTGTTTGCCATCTTCGTACAAATGATTGTATTATTTACTAATCAATTTAATTTTAAGGTATGTTTAGAACAGCGTTCACATTATTAACAGCAACTTTACTATTGCAAAGTTGTTTTTCTCAATCAAGTACAAATAAAAAAGAAAAAGGCATGGAAGACAAAAAGACAAATAACCCTGTTTATTCAACAACTGATAGCAGTAAACTGAATTTAAAGGAGGACGAATGGAAGAAAATACTGAGTCCGGAAGTATTTCATATAGCAAGAGAAAAGGGTACAGAAAGACCCTACACCAGTAAGTTTGAAGGATTTAAAGAAACAGGTACCTACTACTGTGCGGCTTGTGGCAATCCGTTGTTTAAAAGCGATGCCAAGTTTGAGAGTGGTTGTGGGTGGCCAAGTTTTTATGAACCTATTAGTAAAGGCGCAATCATTTACACACCAGACAATAGCTTTGGAATGAGCAGAACTGAAACTCAATGTGGTAGATGCAAAGCTCATTTAGGACATGTTTTTAATGATGGTCCGCCTCCAACAGGATTGCGTTTTTGCATAAATGGGGTAGTATTAGACTTTCAGAAAGCAAAAGATGCCGAAAAGAAGTACAACGAGGAACATAAAGATAAAAAAGGATAAAGGGATTTCCAAAAGGCACACAAATGCTTAAAAAAACACAAAGGTCAACTTGAGTGAATATCAAAAAAGTGATGTGAATATAGGATTGCGGTATTTTCAGTATTTATATAAGCAAATAAATAGCTTAGGGCAAATATTTATGTTGAAAATAGGTTTCTACTTTTTTTAATTCACCATCATCAAGTCCTGCTGCTTTTAAACGTTTGGTTTTTGCCTCAGCAAGGTCTTTTAAACGCTTCTGTTTAAGAGGTTCTGTTAGCTTTTTATCCTGATTTACTTGTTTCAGTTTATTTTGATAGTCTTTTTGAATTACTGTAACAGAATCGAACTTAGCATCAGCAAGTTTTAAATCATCTTTTATCTGTAAACGAATAATATCGGTTTTCTGCAAACTATTCCCTGCCACAAAAATAGCTTCAGGTGTTTGTGCAAGCACGTCTGTTGCTTTAAAAAAAAGCAACACGAATATATAAGTGAGTATTATTAATCTTTTCATTGTAGCTATATCCATTTAGGAACTTGCAAAATAAAGATTAAGTGCTGATGTTAAACCTTAATAAATCATTAATAGACAATTTATTTTATTTTCCGAAAAGACAATGCTTATAATGGGTTGTTTAGATAACCTTAACATAAAATAAAAAAGGATTGGAAAGTATGTTAGCAGATGGTTTATCCATCTATTAAAATAGCCACCAATCCATGTTATTTATGGAAGTAAATAGATTTAATCCTTTAGCTACAACCCATACTATTACCACAGTTCAAACATTTGTAGCAAGTACCGCTGCGTATGGTGATGTGACCACATGTATTGCAACTTGGGGCATCGCTTTGCATGCTTTTGGCAGCTGCATTTACAGCGTCTATTCCATTATGTGCTTCAACTTTTGCAGTTGATAATTTTTGTGCTTGTAAAGTAGGGGCAACTCTAATGGAGCTCAACTCGGGTTTGCCCATATATGAGGCTTCAGAACTATCGTCATTGCTAATTTCCGGTTTATTAAGCACATGAACCAAGTCTGTTCTGTCTAAATAATCAAAAGCCAAGGCACGGAAAACGAAATCAACCAAAGAAGTAGTTGTTTTAATATTCGGATGATCTACCATGCCGGCAGGTTCGAATTTAGTGAACACAAATTTCTCTACAAACTCCTCCAAAGGCACACCATATTGCAAACCAACAGACACGGCAATGGCAAAACAGTTCATTAAGCTGCGGAGGGTAGAACCTTCTTTGGCCAAATCGATAAAGATTTCGCCCAATGTCCCATCGGCATATTCGCCAGTTCTAAGGAATAATACCTGACCATTGATCTTTGCTTTCTGCGTATATCCTCTACGTTTAGCAGGAAGTTTTTTGCGTTCAACAATCATGGATAGCTCCCTTTTCAACTTAGTATCCGTTGAAGCAGCCATCCGTTTAGTAATTTCTCCTAATAAATCTTCTACAGATAAATAAGCTAGGTCGACCATCTGTGGTTCTGCAGGCTTAGTATTCTTTTCTTCAAATTCAACACTAACTATTTCTTCCTCTTTCTCCTCTTTCTTTTTCTTATCAGACTTATTGCTCAATGGTTGAGATAATTTAGAACCATCACGATACAAAGCATTCGCTTTCAAGCCCAATTCCCAGCTCATTTTATAGCAATCTGCAATCTCATCTACACTTGCTTCGTGAGGTAGGTTGATGGTTTTAGAAATAGCTCCACTCAAGAAAGGCTGACAAGCAGCCATCATGCGGATATGGCCGTGTGCATGGATGAAACGTTCACCTTTTTTACCACATTTGTTTGCACAATCAAATACAGCCAAATCTTTATCTTTCAGATAAGGTGCACCTTCTACCGTCATCGAGCCACAAACATAATCGTTAGCAGCATCAACTTCTTCATCAGAAAAGCCTAATCCTTTTAGCATATTAAAACTCCAATCGCTAAACTGATCCTCTGTAAAACCAAGACGTTTCAGGCAATCATCACCTAAACTGTACCTATTAAACACAAAACCAATCTCAAAAGCAGCTTTTGCAGCAGCATTTAGCTTAGCAATTTCCTCGGGCAAGAAACCTTTAGCGGCCAATGTAGCTGGATTGATGAACGGAGCACCTTCGAAAGAGCCTGCACCTACTGCATATTTTTCAATTGCATCAATTTCTACCTGACTATAGCCCAGTGTTTTCAAGGCATTAGGCACTGCACCGTTAATAATTTTAAAATACCCGCCACCACTCAATTTCTTGAACTTAACTAAGGCAAAATCAGGCTCAACACCCGTAGTGTCGCAATCCATCACCAGACCAATGGTACCAGTTGGGGCAATTACGGTAGTTTGTGCATTACGATAGCCATATTTTTCGCCCAATTGCACTGCATCATCCCATGCTTTGGTAGCAGCTTTCAATAATGGAGCAGGACAATACTTTGCATTGATACCAATTGGTTTTATTTCCAATCCATCATAAGCATCGCTGGCATCATAAGCAGCAGCGCGGTGATTTCTCATCACACGCAGCATGTCTTTTTTATTTTCTTCGTATTTATCAAAGGCTCCAAGGAAAGAAGCCATCTCAGCAGATGTTTTATAAGCTGTACCCGTCATTACAGCAGTAACAGAACCAGCAATCGCCCTTGCTTCTTCGCTATCATAAGGAATACCACTAATCATTAATATAGTACCTAAGTTAGCAAAGCCTAAACCAAGTGTTCTATAGTCATAGGATAACTGGGCTACCTCCTTTGAAGGAAATTGAGCCATCAAAACAGATATTTCCAGAACAACAGTCCATAAGCGGCTTATATATTCCAATCCTTCAATATCTAACTGATTGGTGCTTTCGTCAAAGAATTTTCTAAGATTAATAGATGCCAAATTACAGGCAGTATTATCCAAGAACATATACTCGCTACAAGGGTTCGATGCATTGATTCTGCCACCTTGAGGGCAAGTATGCCACTCATTGATGGTAGTATCGTATTGTGTTCCAGGATCCGCACAAGCCCAAGCCGCTTGAGAGATCTGATTCCACACATCTCTTGCTGGTATTTTCTTCATTACCCTGCCATCGGTTCTTGCTTTAAGTTCCCAATCGCCATCTTGTTCCAAAACTCTAAAGAACTCGTTAGGAATACGAAGAGAATTATTTGAATTCTGACCAGAAACAGTTCCATAAGCCTCGCCTTCGTAGCTATTATCATATCCTCCTGCAACTAAAGCAGCTACTTTCTTTTCTTCATTGGCTTTCCAGTTTATGAATTCCATTATTTCTGGATGATCTAAATCTAAGCACACCATTTTGGCTGCTCTGCGTGTAGTTCCACCACTTTTAATGGCTCCTGCAGCTCTATCGCCTATTTTTAAGAAGCTCATTAAGCCACTTGAAGTTCCTCCGCCGCTTAATTTTTCGCCAGCACCGCGAATTTGAGAATAATTGGTGCCAACACCACTTCCATATTTAAAGATTCTCGCTTCGCGAACCCACAAATCCATAATACCGCCATCATTCACCAAATCATCACTTACACTTAAAATAAAACAAGCATGTGGCTGAGGACGTTCATAAGCATTGGTAGATTTTTTTAATGCTCCATCTTTAGGATCTACATAATAATGCCCCTGTGCTTTTCCGGTAATACCATAACTCTCGTGCAAACCAGTATTAAACCATTGAGGACTATTTGGTACACAACTTTGATTTAATATACTATATACCAACTCTTCATAAAATACCTGCCCATCTTTCTTTGTTGCAAAATAACCATAACGTTCACCCCATACGCGCCAACAATTTGCCATTCTGTGTGCCACTTGTTTTACAGAAGTTTCTCTACCCAATGATCCATCTGAATGTGGAACGCCTGCTTTACGAAAATATTTTTGTGCAAGAATGTCGGTAGCTATTTGGCTCCATTGTTTTGGCACTTCTACGTTATTCATTTCAAAAACCTTTTCTCCTGATGGATTTTTGATAACACTGTCTCGATAGTCGTATTCAAATAAATCAAAAGGGCTTGTACCTTCTTTAGTAAAGCGACGGGCAAATTTCAAACCCTTGGTTGATGAGCTTGTGGGCATAAATCGTGATTTATTTTTTTTATGAATTGCGGCTTTTATTGTTAAAATTTAATAAGCAGCAAACGAAAATATTCTTCCCTTTTTAATAAACAACACTTCAAATTTCAACATGTGTGGATAATCACCACCCTTTTTTTCCAAATCCTTACTGTCATTGAATCTTGACTTATTAATATTTTTTTTTACAATATTTAATTGATCGAAAACACATAACTCTCGAAGAGAGCTACCAAACTTTTATAACTACGATAATTATCGCAACCGTTACCGATAGCGATGTCATTGCTATAAAATTGAAATCTTCTAACAATCTCCAAAATGCTTGAATTTTATCGAACAAAGTCAGCTTAAAATTAGATAATTTTCTAACCCGTTCTTTCTGTAAGCAAATCAATTGCTGCTACTTTTACAACCAACAACGATTGTTGCTCATTATTTATTCATCAATACAAAATAAAAATTTATGGGATCACTTACAGGTAAAGTAGCCATCGTAACGGGAGGTGCTAGAGATATTGGCAGACAAGTTTCGTTAAAACTTGCAGCAGAGGGAGCAAAAGTTTGTATTAATTACTTTGGCGAAAAAAACGGTGCCGAAGATACTTTGCAGACTATACAATCTTCCGGGGGAGAAGCCATTATTGTGCAAGGAGATATGACCAAACAAGCAGATGTTGCCAAAGTAATGGGCGCGTGTGTAACTTCTTTTGGAGAAACAATTGATATTTTGGTAAATGTGGCAGGAGGAATAGTAGGCAGAAAGCTTTTCGCAGATATGGATGAAAACTTCTGGGATTTTGTGATGAATGTAAACCTAAAAAGTGTGTTCTTGGTTACGCAAGCCGTAGTACCTCACATGACGAATGGAGGATCGATTGTAAACTTTTCTTCTCAGGCTGCACGTGATGGTGGTGGTTTTGGCGCAACAGCATACTCAACTGCAAAAGGGGCTGTTCTTACTTTTACCAGAGGTTTAGCTAAAGAATTAGGCCCAAAAGGAATCAGGGTAAATTGCATTTCTCCAGGCATGATAAATACTACTTTCCACAATACTTTTACTAAAGACGAAGTGAGAAAGAACGTGGCTGCTTCTACGCCGCTAAGAAGAGAAGGTGACCCAAGCGAGATTGGCGATTTAGCTTTATACCTTGCTAGTAATGCCTCTTCTTTTATTACAGGATCTAGTATTGAAATAAACGGGGGAACTTACTTTGTATAGTTTTTTACAGTAAATTGACTTATGAAAGATGTATCATTGCTTTCATTCCAATCATTTAATCATATTTACAAAATGCGATTGCTCAAGAATTATTTTACGCTTATCGGTCTGTTTACAGTCTTTAGTGTTTCGGCACAACACCCCATTGCTTATTGCACCAAAAGCGATATTGGCTTTATAAAGAGCAAATTGGGTGACAATGAATTGATTAAAAAGTCGTTCTCCGACATAAAAACAAGTGTTGACTTCTGGATTGGGAAGGATGTAGATGTTCCTTTTCCAAAGGATCCTGCAGGTGGTTATACTCACGAAAAGCACAAGGATAATTACAACCTGATGTTTAATAGTTCAATGCTTTATCAGCTTACTGGCGATGCGAAATATGCCGAGCTGGTAAAGAAGATTTTTATAAAATACGCGGCACTCAATCCTACTTTGAAAAATCACCCAGAAGCTAAAAGCAAATTTCCTGGGCGGATATTTCACCAAGCACTCAATGATGCAAACTGGTTGGTGTATGCAGGTTTGGCTTATGATGGCATCCATGATTATCTAACACTTGCAGAAAGAAAACAAATTGCTGATGGCGCGTTTAAACCAGAAGTTGATTTCTTTTCTGGCGAACTGAAAGATTGGTTTGCATTAATACACAACCATGCCGTTTGGGCTTGTGCTGGCGTAGGCATTGCTGGCATGGCTACCGATAATGAACAGTGGGTGCAAATGGCTTTATACGGAGCCAAAAAGGATGGAAAGTCTGGATTTATTGCAAATATTGATGGCTTATTTTCTCCAGAAGGTTTCTATACGGAAGGTCCATATTATACCCGGTATTCAATTTTGCCCTTTTACCTATTTGCAAAATCATTGGAACATTATAAACCAGAATTAAAAGTTTTTAATAGAAAAAATAATGTGATGCAGAAATCGTTAATCAATGCATTGCAACAAACAAATCTGGATGGAGGCTTTTATTGCTATAATGATGCGCTAAAAGACAAAACATTTATTACCAACGAATTAGTTGAAGCTGTAGATATTGCTAGAGAAGTATTTGGAGAGGATAAAAGCTTGCTTCCTGTGGTGGTTCAACAAAATAGAGTAACGCTAAGTAAGGGTGGCATTAGTCTTTCTGAAGAGGTTGCTAGAAATAAAAACATTCCACGCTATTTTCCCTACAAATCTATAGAGTTTACTGACGGTGCAAACGGTGATGAAGGAGGAGTGAGTATTCTTCGAAGTGGGTCAGCAGAAAAGTTAACATCTTTGATTTTCAAATACACTGGGCACGGTTTATCGCATGGGCATTTTGATAAATTGAATATCAATTTATATGATGAAGGCAATGAAATAATATCCGATTATGGTGCAGCTCGTTTTGTAGGGATAGAGCAAAAGTTTGGTGGAAGATATTTGCCAGAAACAAAATCTTATGCAGCCCAATCCATTGCACACAATACGATTGTTGCCGACGAAAAAAGTCATTTTAATGCGGTGGAAGATGAAAGTCAAGCGCATCATTCCAATAAACTATTCAGTACCATCGGAGGCAATGTTCAGGTAGTAAGTGCGCTTGATACAAATGCTTACGCTGATATTAAGCTTCACCGAACCATCTACATGTTGCAATTGCCTACCAATCCGAAGCCACTTACAGTAGATATTTTTAGAGCTCTTTCTGCTACACAACACCAGTACGATTTGCCTTTTCAGTATTTAGGGACACTTATGAGTACCTCTTTCCCTTATAAATCTTTTACTACCAACCAAACCACTATGGGTAAAAAGTTTGGCTACCAACATCTTTGGAAAGAGGCAGAAGGCAAGTATGACAATCCATTATCTCAATTTACTTTTTTGAATAATAAAACATATTATAGTATTTCTTCTCTTGCTGATGATAGTACTCGTTTTTATTTAACTAGGACAGGCGCCAACGACCCAAACTTTAACCTGAGAAGAGAGCCTGCCTACATTATCAGAAAAAAAGGTGACAATCAAACTTTTTTAAGCGTAATAGAAATTCATGGCGGCTATAATTCTGTTACAGAAACTTCTACTAATGCATATTCGTCTGTTAAAAAAATTACTCTTTTAAGGAATGATGACGAATATTCAGTTGCAGAAATCATGCTTGCAGATAAGCTATTGCTACTCATCCAGTGCAACAGTAATTATAAAGCAAACGAAAAACATACACTTAACATTAACGGTAAATCTGTACAATTTACAGGACCCTATTCAGTTTTGTTTGATGGAAAAGCACTTTAGAACTTTCAAGCACACTTAATACACCAAGTAGTTACATTCGCAGCGTTTTAATTCAAACAAAATTGTTTTTATGAGTGATTATCCAAAGGTATTTACACCATACCCAGCAGCGTTTATAGTAGAAAAAGGGAAGACCTATGCTTGGTGTACCTGCGGACTAAGTAGCAAAAATCCTATTTGCGATGGTAGTCATAAAACATTGGCTACAGAAGAAAATGGCGAGATGACATTCCCTTTCAAAAGTTTAAAGTTTACGGCTGAAGAAGATGGCGAGGTTTGGTTGTGCAACTGCAAACAGAGTAAAAACCCTCCTTTTTGCGATGGAAGCCATAAGGAATTGTAAGTTTAGAGAGTTACTGGTTTCAAGTTGCCAGTTACTAATAACCTGTATCGTGTATTTAACATCAATTTTTTTCAGTGGAAAAGAAATTAATCATCATAACTGCCCCATCGGGTGCTGGCAAAACATCTATCACAAAATATTTATTAGCCAAGTATCCTTTTCTTTCTTTCTCTATTTCTGCTACTACCCGCAAAAAACGTGGACAAGAAGTAGACGGAGAAGATTATTACTTTTTAGAGCAAGACGACTTTAATGATAAGATTAAAAAAGGTGAGTTTATAGAGTGGGAGATGGTGTACGAAGGCATGTATTATGGCACCCTAAAATCTGAACTAGAAAGAATGTGGCAGGCAGGAAAAGTGCCCATGCTTGATATAGATGTAAAAGGAGCCATACACGTACAGCAACAGTATTTAACCAATTCTTTAAGTCTTTTTATAGAGCCACCAAGTATAGATGCACTCAAAATACGGTTGGCAAGTAGGGGTACGGAAACCGAAGAAAGCTTGCAAACAAGGGTAAACAAGGCTTCGTACGAGCTTTCGTTTAAGCATCATTTTAATAGAGTAATATTAAATGATGACCTAGAAAAAGCTTGCATAGAAACTGAGAATATTATTAAAGAATTTTTGGGATAGGCGACACCGCAAACACAATTAATGGTGCATTCCATTGTTTACGAAACAATGAGTGCGCCATTTTTATATCTAGGCAATACATTTGCCACATCAATTGTGCAGCAATATTCTAAGTCTTTTTCTAGACCAAACTTCTCCAGTCTGTGCCAATGGGTAAGCTTTCTTATGTAGGCAAGCAAATCATCTTTATGTTGCAAATACATGTCTTCTGCCATCAGGCTGCTATCGCAATGTATGGTAAAATGTTCTTTTATCTTATTTATTACTGCTCCCGCAAAAAGGGTATCTTCCAAATTAAACTTGTCTTTCCAGCCCGAACAGCCTAGTAAAACATTTTTATTCTCCTTAACCAAAAAATCACAAACGGCAGTCAGGTTAGGAAAAGAACCAGTAATTACCTCGGCAGCACCCGCATTCAAAGCCATGTGAAGCAATTTGGTACCATTGGTAGTGGTGAGAATAAGTGTTTTTCCTTTAATAAAACTTTCAGGATACTCAGCAGGCGAGTTGCCATATTGCAAACCAGGAATCACTTTGCCATCTCTTTCGCCAGCGGTAATGCCTTTAGTTTGTGCACCGATAGCAATACATTTTTCAACAGTATCAACCGGAATAATCCTATTTGCCCCATTAAATAGTGCGGTGGCAATGGTAGAAGTAGCCCTAAAAACATCAATAATCACCACAACAGTATCTGTGCAGTCGTAAATATTTAATAATTGAGGAGAAAGTACGGTATGTAAAACAGGTTTGCTCATTGCGGGCAAATATAATAAAGCACACTATATGGGGTTAATTTATTGAATTAGTTTTATCAAATCCGAAAAGCGTTTGAGGGTTGTAGGTGAACGAAATCTGTTCGAGTTTCCTAGTTTAGGCTATTAATTTAAAGATGGTATTATGAAATAAATTTGTTCATTTTCCTTTACTAAATTTTTCTAGTATTTCTTCATTCAATGTCTTTGACTTTCCAATTAATTCCTCAACCAGTTTATACACCCTAGTATTGGGATTATAGCTAGAAAAGTTTTGCCCAGTAATATTTTCATCTAATTCTTTTGCCCATTTTATTGCTAAGTCTTGGTTGCCATGTTCATTAAGAAGAGCGTACATTGCTAGGTCATTTTTCTTGTATGTAAATTTCATTTCCCCACGCTTCTTATTGTTATTGATTGCTTCTTCTATAGCCTTTTGGTACTTGCCTCTTTCCATTGGAGTTACCCTATTGTGAAAATGCAAAAGATACCATAATTCAAAGGCTTCATTGCTCCATGCGCATTCAATATTGTTGGCTTTAGCTTTTAGTATTGCACTATTAAATGAGTTTGGCTTAAAACAATCTTTATCAAACACAGCCCAAACCCTATCATACTTTTGTGGAGATTTATCTCTTAAATCAATTGCTTTCTCCACAACTTTTAAGGTGCTAATTCCCCCACCATCAAACTCAATATCATACACAATCTTACCTACTTGTTTAGGAAAAGCCTTAAAATAATTGGGCTCTGTTTTTTCTCCTTCACAAACAATTAGAAAGTAAGCTCTAAGTTCTTTCTGTTTATTCTTATTCTGCTTTTTACGGGCAAAACGTTTTTCTAATGCATTATCAACTTTAATTATGTTTGCCATACCTCTTTTGTTTTAGTTTGTAATAAAAGGTATTGCCCCATACCTGCCTCTTATGTAGTTCCTTTCAAGATTTGAATCATTTCTAACCTTCGTTCCATCCGGTAAATTAAAATCATACAATGAGTATAAATCTGTTTGCTCCCAATCATCTTTTTCTGTAAACCAAATCTGATCCCTTCTAAAAAGCTCCGTACTCAATAGATTTGTGTCGTGTGTAGCGAATAAAAGCTGTGCATTGTTTGTATTTGTTTCTGGATTATTAAATAATTTAACAATGTGCGTAGTGATTAGAGGATGTATTTTGGCATCTAACTCATCGATGATTAAAATCTTTCCAAGGCTCAACGTATCGAATATAGGTCCTGACAAATCAATAATTTTGTTAGTTCCCTCAGACTCATTTTCATGTTTATCCAGTAATACTGTACCAATAACATTACCTTTTTTATCATACTTACTATGAACTGTCTTGAATATTAATGATACTGGAGCTCCAGCAACTATTGCGCTGCTGTTTTTTGGTTTTAAACCCTTTATTATATTATCTCTCGATTCTAAATGATTAAACTCCGATTCGGCAATTTGAATATCATTAAATCCCAATTTCAATTTCTTAAATAATGAGAAGGACTCATTAGTTCCTTCTGATTGACTGTGAAGCATTCGAGTTGTAAAGCCATTATAATCTTTATTTTCAAGACCAGATAATATATTATAAGTCCTGAACAATTCGAGTATTTTTTTTGAAATTGTTCCTCCAAGTTGAGCAACCAATGAAACAAAAAGGCGATTATCGTTTGTAACACTTTCTTTTCCTTCTCCCTCATTAAATTTATTTGAGACGCCAATACCTTCGGATGTTCTAACAAACAATGCTTCTTCTTTCCTTGAATCCTGTGCTCTATACAACCATTCATTTACAATTTCTGTAAGGTTATATTCAAACCCATATCGATATTTAGTATACTCATGCAAAAAAATAATCTCAAAAAAAGTTGGACTTTGTTCAGCTTCTGTAGATAATAAAAAGGGGCTGTAGTCTAATTTCTCCGAATCATTAAGCTTTACCGATAGAAGTAACATATCTTTCATTCGGTATAGTGCTTTTAACAGGTTACTTTTTCCACTTGAATTTGCGCCATACACTACAGCAGAACGAAGTAGTTTATATTTTTTTGAGCGGATAACATTTTCCTTCAATTCAGAAATCCCCTTTGCTTCAAAACTCAAAGTCCTCTTTTCACTAAATGAAAGAAAGTTTCCTACAGTAAATTCTAGTATCATTTTTTATAATTAATGAGAATATTTAGCAATGATAGATATTTTTTATTGACTAATATTAACTTTAAATGTTAATAATGAGAATAAATCTCAATATTAAATACCTTTTAGTTTCTCATATTAGCTTCACATTTAATTTAGTGAACTTCATTCCAGTATTGTTGGTCAAAAGACGCAACAACGGCGAGGTTTAAAATCTATTTTCAATTTAATTAGGTAGTGTCAATGTTTTAATAGAACATTCACCGAGTGTATACACATATTGTAGTTGCCCCAGACAAAAACCTTCCCGTGGCAATTAAAACTACCAAGCCTCTTACACAAACCCCCGTTTCAATCGTAATCAATCAATATTTCATTCAAAATGCTTGTCCTCTGGTCATTTTTGGACAACCTTTTTATTCTGGAGGACGTCCTCTAATCATCGGAGGACGACCTTTTTTGTCTGGAGGACGTCCTCTGGTCATTGGAGGACGACCGATTTGTTCTGGAGGACGTCCTCTGGTCATCGGAGGACGACCGATTTGTTTTGGAGGACGTCCTCTGGTCATTGGAGGACGACCGATTTGTTTTGGAGGACGACCTTTTTTGTGTGGAGGACGTCCTTTTGAAGCTCTAGCGTTCCTAATTTCATCTGTTTTAACCCATCTTATTTTTTTAGTTTCATTTTAAATTTTAAATCATGTCTTATTTCATTGAAAAAAGGATATGTTTGAAACCACATTAATCTAATTGACAGATAGGGAATATAAAATAAAGCGTGATGATAGCAATTGATAATAAGCTGGTGAGTGATGAAATACTAGAAGAAAAATTTGTTTGCGACCTAACTAGTTGTAAGGGAGGATGCTGCGAAGATGGCGATGCTGGTGCGCCAATAGAAGACTGGGAAAAGGACGAAATAGACAAATATTTGGAAATTGTGAAGCCGTACCTTACCCAAGAAGGGCTAAAAGTAATTGCTAAAAAGGGGAAATATGTGTATGATAAGGAGTTTGGCTGGGTAACGCCTACCATTAACGACGGATTGTGCGTGTATGGCTATAAAAACGATTTGGGGGTAATACAATGTGGTTTTGAACAGGCCTATAATGCTGGAAAAATAGGTTGGAAAAAGCCTGTTAGTTGTCATTTATTCCCTATAAGGGTATCTATTAGTAAGCACGATCCTGATATGGAATATGTAAACTACGAGCCTCGCGAAGAGTTGTGTGCGGCGGCATGCAGCCTTGGTAAAAAGCTAAAAGTACCCGTTTACGAGTTTTTGAAAGAACCCATTATCAGAAAATATGGTGAAGATTTTTATGCTGCATTAGAAGCTAGCGCACAACATTTAAAGAAAAAGTAGTTTTTTTAACCACAAGGAACACAGGAGCTTTACCACTAAGAACTCAAAGAAAAAACACAGGACACTAAGGTTTAGATTCAATATTGTTAATTCTGAACAAATAATACAACATAGTCTTTGTGTTCTTTGTGAAAACCCTTGTGTTCATTGTGGTAAACCCTATTTTACAGTTTCACCAAGCCTGTTTTGATGGCAAAGGTTGCTAAGCCTACCCTCGATTTTACATTCAGCTTTTCAAAGAGAGCGTCTCTATAGCTGTCTACCGTTCTAGGACTAATATTCATGTCGGAAGCAATCTCTTTATACGTTTTTTCGCTACAGGCATGTATTAAAAATTCTCTTTCCTTTTCGGTAATATTACTCAGCATATAGGCATCGCTACCCACTTCGGCGGAGTGATAAACGGAGTTAGCTATCTTATTATTTATCTGATTATTAAAATAGAAACCTATTTCCATCACATCTTTTAGGGCCTGCAACAATTCTTTGGCATTTGTATTCTTTACCACATACCCTCTTGCGCCATTTTTAAGCATTCGGATTATGGCATATTCATCATCCAACATGCTTAGGGCAATAATCTTTATTTTAGGATGATTTTCTTTTATCCATTTTGCCGTAGCAAAACCATCCATTTCGGGCATGGTAATGTCTAATAAAACAAGATCTGGAAGGTTGTTATTGTCTAATTCTTTAATAAATTCTACCCCATTATCTGCTTCAAACAAAACCGAAAACGTGTCGTAACTATCTATTAGGGTTGCAATTCCATTTCTAAGCAATGGATGATCGTCTACTAAAACTACTTTATACATAATTTATGTTTTTGGGATACTAAATGTTATAAGTGTACCCTCATTAGGTATGCTATCAATAGTGGCTTTTCCACCTACTAAAGAAGCACGGGTTATAATGTTTTTTAAGCCTAATCCTTTGTTGATAAAGTTATCCGATATAAAACCCACCCCATTATCTCTAATGGTACAAAAGCTTTCTATTTTGTTTCCGCCAATAATAATGCTTACAACATCGGCTTTTGCGTGCTTTATAATATTATTAATTATTTCTTGAATAATGCGGTATAGGATAATTGTTTTATCGGCAGAGAGCTCTAAAAAGTCTCCTTCAATTTGTAAATCAGTTTTATACTTACCAGTTTTTTCTAATAGCTGTAGTTCGTATGCCACAGCTTCTACAATTCCAATAGAAGTAATGCGGTCTGTGTCTAGACTCTTACTAAGGTTTCTCAAATCGCCAATTGCCTTGTTTAAAAGTTCGGTAGTATGTTCTAGTTTATCTTCGTTGGAGGTAGGAAGTGTGCTCAATTGCAAGCCCACCAAACTAAGTATTTGACCAATATTATCATGAATTTCGCCGCTTATATGTTTCAGGGTTTGTTCTTGAATTTCTAATTGGGCATTCAATTTTTCCATTTCAAATAAGCGAAGCAGTTCGGCTTTTTCTTCTTCATATTGCCTGTAACGCTTGTTGTAAATAATAACAAAGAAAAACACAAAACCAAATATGCAAAGAAGCAGGAGTGTTCCTGCCGCCACAATTATAATATCACCACTTACTCCTTGCATCCGATAGCCTTAATATAAAAGAGGCAAGATACAGCAAGAATTACATTTTGTACATTCCAGAATGCAGCTACCGACCTCGGCATGATTCCTTTTATTACGCCAATTGTGAAAAAGTCGTAGGTAATGAAAGTAAAAAAGGCTACCGAAAAGTAAAGAAACAAACCAGAGATTGCCCAAAACAACCAACTAGATACCAGATCTTCCTTTGGTGGTTCCTGAAATTTTTGCGCATAATAAGTTAAACACTTCACCACAACCCAAATAGAAGTAACACCATAGATAGTGAATGTTCGGTTTAAATAAACAATATTTAAAACGGAAAGAATTAAGAAAGGAACCAAGAAAAAAACATCTAGGATATAGGATTTAGACTTTAATACCATCGAAAAAAACTTAGACAATATAACAGCATAAGCAGTACACCCTATGTGGTATACAAACAAATTCATTCCTGGCTTTTTTCCGAAATAGGTAGGAATAACTTGAACAAGCAAAGCAGAGATGTTAGATACTAACAAAGCTGCTGCAAAGAGAACAAACCACAAAAAAGCCCCCTCAATCTTAGGTTTTCTGAAAAGAAGATAAACTAAAATCGAGAGGGGACCAATGATGTCTAAATTGTAAAAAAGAAAACTCAATTTTTAATACTTTAATTAACAACAGGTGCATGGAGGATTGGGACATGTTTTTCTGGCAGCAGTAGTAGATGCTTGCAATGTGCCATCAGCAAGTTTGTGCAAATTAGCCGCATGTAATGTGGGTGTAACAACTCCTGTAGAAGAATCAAAAGTTAATTCTAATTGAATTAATTTTTTTGCACCATGAATTGTTTCACTTGATTCCATTAATTTTTTTAATTCATCATGGCTGATAACAAATTTTAACGTTGACATAATTTTTTTAATTTTAAAAAGAGTTAATAATTCAGCTAAAATAAAGAGAATAGATCCTATAATTATAAATGAAAAAAGAGTGAATTTTTTAATGTATGCATAAAACATTGAAAACTAATGCCATTAAAAATTATTGTAGTAACAATATCCGTTAAAATACCGGTCTATTTATTTAAAAATATAACAATATTAAAATCAAATATATAAGCATTTCCGCGTCATTTTAATTGTGGAAAAGTGACTATTAAAACTAATCACCCCAAAGTAGAAAAACAGTATCTTCGACCCCTTTTAAGAACACAGGTAACAACAAAAATATGAGCGACGAATTAGATAGCCCAAAAACAAGTGCGAGTGCGCAGGAAAAAAACTATGGAGCGGATAGCATTCAGGTTTTAGAAGGATTGGAGGCTGTGCGTAAAAGACCTGCCATGTACATTGGCGACATAGGTGTAAAGGGTTTACACCACCTAGTATATGAGGTTGTAGACAATTCTATTGATGAGGCATTGGCAGGATACTGTAAAAACATCTACGTTACCATTCACGAAGACAATAGCATAAGTGTAAAGGATGATGGTAGGGGTATTCCTACTGCTATGCACTCTAAAGAAAAGCGCAGTGCTTTGGAAGTGGTAATGACGGTGTTACACGCTGGAGGTAAGTTTGACAAGGGTTCGTACAAGGTATCTGGAGGTTTGCATGGTGTGGGTGTAAGTTGCGTTAATGCACTGAGTACTACACTTCAAGTAAAAGTAGAGAGAGAGGGAAAAATATTTGAACAAGAATACCATTGCGGCATTCCGGCTTATGCGGTTCGCGAAGCAGGTGTTAGTGAAAGAACAGGAACTACTGTGAGGTTTTGGCCTGATGGATCTATCTTTCAAGAAACTGTATATAAGAAAGAGATTTTGGAAAGTAGGTTAAGAGAGTTATCTTATCTAAATAGAAAGATAAGTATAACCTTAACCGATTTGAGAGAATTGAATGATGATGGCACTCCGTATTCAGCCTTCTTTTATAGTGAAGGTGGTATTGTAGAGTTTGTGGAAATGCTTGACAAAAACGCTAATCGTACCCCATTCATACCTATGACACTAAGTGTTGATGGTTATGATGAAGCATCGAATGTTACTGTAGAAGTTGCACTTACCTATAATAATGACTTTAAGGAACACATATTTAGTTATGTAAACAACATTAACACTATTGAAGGCGGTACACACGTTACAGGGTTTAGAAGGGCATTAACACGTGTATTTAAAAGTTATGGTGATAAAGAAGGATTGTTTGAAAGAGCAAAAGTAGAAATAGAAGGGGATGACTTTAGAGAAGGATTGAGTGCAATCATTTCTGTAAAAGTTCCTGAACCACAGTTTGAAGGTCAAACCAAAACTAAACTAGGAAATAGTGAAGTAAGTGGAATTGTGGATTCAACCGTTGCAAAAGTATTACAAGCATACCTAGAAGAAAACCCGAAGGATGCTAAAAACATCATAAGTAAAGTAATATTGGCAGCACAAGCGCGGATGGCTGCTAAGAAGGCTAGAGATCTTGTACAAAGAAAAACTGTATTGAGTGGTGGTGGATTGCCAGGTAAACTAGCAGATTGTAGTGAACGTGATCCTGAAAAATGCGAACTATACCTTGTGGAAGGAGATTCGGCTGGTGGTACTGCCAAACAAGGTAGGGATAGAAGCTATCAAGCTATTTTGCCATTGAGAGGTAAAATTCTTAATGTTGAAAAGGCAATGGAACATAAGATTTACGAAAATGAGGAAATTCGTAATATGTACACAGCCCTAGGCGTTACTGTAGGTATTGTTGATGACGCAAAAGCATTAAACAT
Organism: Chitinophagaceae bacterium; assembly: GCA_947381435.1. Taxonomy (GTDB): domain Bacteria; phylum Bacteroidota; class Bacteroidia; order Chitinophagales; family Chitinophagaceae; genus Parasediminibacterium. The sequence goes on along the minus strand of CANCVE010000067.1, from coordinate 3,246 downwards.
AAGCAAACTTCGTTATCATAAGTTAGTTATCATGACCGATGCCGATGTGGATGGTAGCCACATTGCAACATTGATTCTTACTTTCATATTTAGATATATGAAAGAACTGGTAGAACAAGGTTATGTGTACATTGCACAACCTCCTTTATATTTAGTAAAAAAAGGAAAGGAACAAGCTTACGCTTACAACGAAGAGCAGCGCAAAGGATTAGTAGAGAAGTTGGGAGGAGGGAAAGATGACAGCGTAAACATTCAACGTTACAAGGGTTTGGGTGAAATGAATGCAGAACAATTGTGGGAAACTACAATGGATCCGAAAAGAAGAACTCTTAAAAGAGTAACCATTGAAAGCGCTGCTGAAGCTGATAGAGTTTTCAGTATGTTGATGGGTGATGAAGTGGCACCTAGAAGAGAATTCATCGAATCTCACGCTAAGTATGCAAGAATTGACGTGTAATGTGGACTTAATTTATAAATTTTTCTACAAAAAACAACAATGTGGATTATTTTATAAAAAAAGATTGTCTGTTTTCAAAAATATTGCGGTAGTTTGTACTGCTAAATTTTTTTTTCACCTTGCCTTATGGAATATTACTATTTAATACTAATATACTAAGGCATCAAATCAGCTATAATGGATACAAGTAAAATGATTAAAGCCTATTGTTTAAAAACAAAAGAAAAGCAAGTTCCTATGCAGGATGCTGTTATTACAAAGACAGCAAGAGGCGGGTACTTAGCTTCTGGCAATGACGGAAAAGGAAACAAAATAGTTAGTATTTTGGGAGAGGCAAAAGCTTTACAAGCTATTGCTGACGGAGTTGCTAAGAAAGAATTCTAAGTAATTACACTAAACTTTACCTATTTTAAAAAGGTTATCTCTTTTGGGAGATAACCTTTTTTATATTTAGAGCGTTAACCTTGCTAAAAAATAAACCAATGAAACCAATTAGTCATATCCTAAACAAACAGACTATCCCTTGTTCATCATCATTGATGAAATCTGCAATAGGGTAGTTTCCTCAAAATGGCTCGACATTAGTTGTAAACCAAAAGGCAATCCGTTGCTATGTGTAAATAATGGGATAGAAATGGCAGGAATGCCCACCAAATTAGGGAATACAGTAAATATGTCTGCTAGATACATAGCTATCGGATCATCGCTCTTTTCTCCTATTTTAAAGGCAGTGGTAGGAACAGTTGGAGAGATGATGGCATCGTATCCTTTAAATATTTCACTTGTAGTATCGCACAATAATCGGCGAACTTGTTGTGCCTTGGTAAAGTAAGCATCAAAGTAACCAGAACTCAATACAAACGTACCCAACAAAATGCGTCGTTGAACCTCTTTGCCAAAACCTTCGCTGCGTGACTTTTTGTATAAAGCCGTAAGGTCATCTTCTTTGTTTAATTCGGCTCTGTATCCAAACTTTACACCATCAAAACGAGAAAGATTACTACTAGCTTCGGCAGTAGTCAATATATAATAAGTTGGCACCACATAAGGCAATAGGTTAAAATCAACGGCTTCTACAGTATGCCCTTCCGCCTTTAAAGTTTCTATATAAGCCTTAGTTTGTGCGGCAATTTCCTTATCCAGTCCTTCATGTTCTAAAGCTTCTTTAAAATAGGCAAAGCGATACTTTTTGTTAGTAGTCAGTTCTTTAGAATATTCGGGTACAGGCTTTACAGAAACGGTACTATCAAAATTATCAGCACCTGCAATTACTTCTAGCACAAGGGCAGTATCATCAATTGTTTTAGAAAAGATGCCTATCTGATCAAAAGAAGAAGCATAAGCAATCAATCCATAACGAGAAATGCGGCCGTAAGAAGGCTTTAAACCAATAACGCCACAGAAATCTGCAGGCTGACGAACAGACCCTCCTGTATCGCTGCCTAAAGAAACCATACATAAATCTGCCTGAACAGCAACTGCAGACCCCCCAGAAGAACCTCCAGGAACTAGCGTATTATCAATTGCATTTTTTACAGCCCCAAAAGCAGAGTTCTCATTACTACTACCCATAGCAAATTCATCGCAGTTGTTTCTGCCAATAATGATAGCACCTTCTGCCAATAACTTTTCGGTAGCGGTAGCATTATAAATAGACGTAAACCCATCCAATATTTTAGAAGATGCTCCAACCTTATGTCCTTTATAGCAGATAACGTCTTTTAAGGCTATCACCACACCATGCAATTTACCAAGTGGTTTCCCAGCTTGTCTGTCAGCATCTAGTTGAGCAGCTTGCTGCAATGCATCTGCTTCAAACACTTCTAAATAGGCATTAAGGTGTTTGTTTTCTTCTATTTTGCCTAGATAATGTTTAACAGCAACGGTGCAACCAGCAGGGTTTGATGCTAAAAATGAATGATATTCTTTTATGGAAGTAAATGCGAACACAGCAGTTATTTTAAATTATTTATTGATAAACTAACTCCATTCAGGAGTAGTCTTGTCCTTTTTCTCAACTCTTTTGCAAAGTAAAATACTTATCTCATATAGCAAAACCAATGGTATAGCGCAAATTATTTGGCTAAGCATATCAGGAGGCGTAATGATGGCTGCAACAATAAAAATGATTAGAACTGCATATTTTCTAACTCTTTTTAAATAGTCAGAACTTACAATGTCTGCCTTTGCCAAAAAATACATGACTAGTGGTAACTGAAATGCTAATCCAGCACCAAGTATCAAAGGAACAATGGTATTGAAATAGCTATTAATCGTCCATAGGTTTTCTATATTATCATCTAAAGAGAAGTTGGCAAAGAAGTTTACAGTGTACGGAGCCAACACAAAATAGCCAAAGAGAACACCTATAAAAAACAAGAAAGACACCCAGAAAATAACACCTTTGGTATTCTTTGCTTCATTGGTGGTTAATCCAGGTTTAATAAACTTCCAGAATTGCCAAAATACGTAAGGAAAGGCGATGATAAAACCACCAATCAAGATGATATTAAAGTAAACGCCAAACTGCCCTCCAACTACATTGCTCTGCATTTTTATACTTATCTGATGCAAGCAAAGAGTAGAACCAAGATTTAGCTTATCACCCATTCTGCACAAGAAAGTGTAGGTAGGAAAATCGGGGTGCATTGGCCCCATCAATATTCTTCGTACGATGAAGGTATTGTAATAAGCTACAAAACAAGCCCCGATGGCAACTGCCACAGCCGACTTGAAAATGTGGCTCCTCAACTCGTCTAAATGCTCGAAGAGAGACATCTCGGCAGTAT
>CANCVE010000066.1 GCA_947381435.1 Chitinophagaceae bacterium | reverse complement strand
CTGTAAAGGCAAACGTGCATAAGGAAGGTAGTAAAATTAGATTCCTTTTATCTAAACCAGGCAAATTATCAATAGAATTTAATGATGCCACCTCCTTGAAAAATGGGTTAATGTTATTTGCAAATCCTTTAGAAAGTCCTGAAGATGTAATACACCAGAATGATAAGTCCACTTTTATTGTTAACAATGATTCTTCCCTTTTACATATCCCAGAAAATACAATAAATGTCTTATTTGCACCCAAGCTACTTAATATAGGTTATTGGGAAATTCCTAAAAGTGTAGAACATATTTATATTCCCGGTGGGGCATGGGTAAGGGGTTTTCTTGCAGCGAAAAGAGATAATGCTAAGCCTTTAAAAATTAATGGCCGTGGAGTTATCAGCGGGGATGTTTTTCAATTTCACTATCCTGATACTACTAATTTCAAGGATGACATAGATATGCGTACTTGGTATAGAGCCATAAAAATAAGTGGAGGGAGAGATAATCTGATTGAAGGCTTGACAATAACTGATGCTAGTTCTGTAAATATTGGGTATTACACACAAAATAGTACAATTAGAAACGTTAATATAAATGGATTCCATTTTAATAATGATGGTATTACGCATTATGGAAACAATCTAATTGTTGATGATTGTTTTTTCCACATTAACGAAGATGCAATAATACCTTCTGGTGACGATATTACTATCAAGAATTGTATTTTCTGGCAATTAAGCAATGCGTGTATACAGTTAGGATGGTGGCCTAATAATATGAGAGGTTTAAATAATTTAATAAACAATTGTGATGTCATACACGCGGATTGGGTAAGTGACAAAAACACAAATCAAGGATTCATTACTGCCATGAATTTGACAGACCCTACCTCAAATAGAGATACACTCACTAGCACTAGCCATACAACTGAAAATTTTGTAGTTTCTAATATTTATTTTGATTGTTTAATCAAACGTTTCTTAGACATTCGTAAACGTACTTGGCGAAATTTAAAAAACAACCAAAGCTGGAGCTACAAGAATTTTACATTCAATAATATTTATTTTGTTGGAAAAGCCCAACAGACCGATACACTAATAATATTGCAAGAAGATTATAATCATACTATTAAGCAATTTTCATTTTCAAATCTATTTTTTGATTCAAAAAAGGCAAATGATGAAGATTTTTTGAGTGAAAAGTTTATTAATTATGACGGTTTAAGGATTAATAAAAAAAGAGTTACTACTCAGGAGCTTTACCGCAAAGAACAATAGATAAAAAAAAGGGCTGAGGGAGAATGTGTTGTACACTTTAGTAGTTTTAAACCTTTCTGTTCTTTGTGGTATAACTAACCTTAAGTACAAAATAGGCATTCCCTGTAATTGCTGAGCCATTTTTTACATTGCCAATAATTTTATATTTAATTTGACTAGATTTTATTTTACTTGTTCAATTTTTATTGAAAATAGTTAGTTCTTGATGGTTTATTTTGATCTAGGACATAACTTTCCCATCAGTTTCCCTTTTTAGATTGACTATGCTGCCTTTGTAGCATCGTTTTCCTTTTCCCTTCTGTTGGTAATGATGGAGGCATTGGCCGTAACGATGCCAAAGAATATCCAGCATTTTTCTGTTATGGCATTTCTTGCATTAACCCTTTGCAATAGGTAATGGTTCTTTTCATTGCCAAATCTCCCTTCCAATCTTGTTCCTCTTTCCTTGTCCAACACTGCCCTCATTGTCTTGCCCTGTTCTATATGAGCTTCTTTCTGTTTGCCCTTTGGAATAAAATTGGTGACTATATTTTCATGCTTACAATAAGTTCTATTGGCATTGGTGGCATATATCTTATCGCAAGCGTGCAACGTACATTTTCCAAATAAAGTACGATGCAAACGGATGCCTGACGCTAACCTTGTACCCTCATTAAAGGCATCGTAGCTAAAGTGTTCTATAAAGCTGATTCCATCCACCTGAAGTTTGTTCACCTTGGCTCCAAACTCTACCGCCTTGGTCTCTTTACCCCTTACAATAGGACGTATGTAAGGTTTATTGAGGCTTACTATCCTATCCTTTATCTTGTCAACCTCTCCATATACTTTCATGCGTTGTTGTTCATAAACAGTGGTGATGGTATTTAGCCTAACAGACTGCTTGTTCGACAACTTAACTTCTTTTTCCTGAATTAATCCAACATATGAATCAAGTAGTCGCTTTAAGAATTTAAGGAGAGATTTAAGAAGTTTCTTCTCTTTACGCTTTGACTTTTTCTTAGATTTCTGGTAGGATAAATAGAATTTCTTATGCTTGTCATAGTTACACCTTGACTCACGAAGTTTTAATCGTTTCCGAATCGATTGTATTGCCAGATATAATTCATTACAACTTTGCCAGACTATTTTTACAGATGTCGGAAAGGTGATGTTACTCTCATAACAGGTGGCATCTTCTGTACTAATATGGGTTTCCTGCATATAAGGTTTCCAGTAATTAGCTGCTATGGTCTGTAGTTTATCCATTTCCAAATATTGACCAATATAACCACGCCAATAACTTGGCAAATTGATGTCTTTTATTACTTCTGTCGGCTTTAGGCTAATGCCACAGAAATGCTGCATTGCCCAATTCGTATTGATTCGTTGTATCAAATCGGCATCACTTAGTTTAAGGTAATGCTTTAAATCAAGCAAACCAATGCCTCCTTCAATACTAAACCAAGGTTTGCAGCCTTTGCCACTTTGTTGTTGCTTAGGTAAGGGAATCGTAGCCGCAATTGAATTAAATGGAATGAATCGGTGTAATTGCCCTAAATCGGTTTGCAAAAAACGCTCATTTAATAAATGGGGGAAATCGAGTAAAATGACCTTTGACATAAGTATTATTATGCCGCATTTTTAGCAAAAATCGAACCCAAACTACCATGTTTCATGATTATATTTCAATGAAACCCTTTGTCTCTATAGATTTTGAATTTTCAGGAAATGCCTCGAGAGAGGCCAAGTTCGAAGCAAGTTAAGCTACTTTAAAAGGCTCAAATTACAAAGAAGAATTTTTCATATGGCAAGCAATCGTTAGAGGTCAGTCTGTTTCTACAGAGTGACCCTTTTGTTGAATCACTTTCCAAATATATAGGTTTAACATTCCAATAATAAATTGTGAAATTTATTTTAAGATAACTGTTCCTAACTTTTTTGCTATATCCCTTTCCAGGTCTTTAAGCTCTTTGTGTATCCTAATTAGGAGCATTTGGTCGTCGATAGATGCTTTCTCCATGTCTGCCTGGTTTTGGTCGAACATCTTTTTTAGCTTCTTCAACTTATAGTAATTTACGCTCATCGTTACATCTTCTTCACTATTATCAATGGTCGTAATCTTTTTACCCTCATACAGTTTATCCCAGTTGATACTTAGTTCGTAAGGAAAAAGGGTAATGCTGATAACCAACTCTCTAATGGTTTGGTCTTCATGATAAAGAAAGGTTTTTGTATTGGGGTTTTGCCCTGCCTCGTACTGTATTTTATAGGTTGATATAAGGCTTTCCAATTGAGGATTATCGAAAGGAAAGTCTTTCACTTCATTAAATATATACTCAGCTACGGTTGTGTTATCTTGGTAAGGGTTTAAACCATAGTCTAATAATACCCTTAAAACATTGCGTTCATGCTTTTCATCCTGCGAAGCCAGATAATTAATTTCTTCTTCGGCAGGAGGGGGGGATTGGTCGTCATATTGATTGTCGCTTGGGGATTGTTTCTTTTCATCCTTGGCTATCTTATCACGTTTAAGTTTGTTTACCAACGAAATTAAACCGCCTTCATCAATTTTTAATAACGCAGCACATTGCTTTATGTATTCCTGCTGCTTCGTAAAATCTTCTGCCTTATTTATCTTGCTAATCGTTTCTGCAACATGATTTACCAATGTATTCTTTTGGTTCAGATCATTGCCTGCATCTTTCAGCATTACCTCCAATTGGAAGATGATAAAGTCTTTCTTATTTTCCTTAATAAACTTCTGAAAAGCTTCTTTCCCTACCTTGTTTACATAACTATCTGGATCTTCATTATCTGGAATAAGAACTAACCGAACATTCAGTCCTTCTTCCAATGCCATGTCTAGTCCTCGCAATGCTGCTTTTACACCTGCGCTATCTCCGTCATAAATAATGGTTAGGTTGTTGGTGTATTTCTTTACTAAACGGAGTTGATCTACTGTAAGAGAGGTTCCTCCGCTTGCCACTACATTCTCTATTCCTGCTTGGTGCAAACTAACCACATCGGTATATCCTTCTACTAGCAAACATTCATCTTGTTTGTCAATAGCCATTCTTGCAAAAAAAGAACCGTAAAGAATCTTGCTCTTTACGTACAACTCGTTTTCGGGGGTATTAATATACTTAGGTGCTTTCTCTGCTTTCCCTATTACACGCGCCCCAAAACCTATAATCTTACCACTATTATTATGGATTGGAAAGATGATTCTTCCTCTGTAATTGTCTTGTAGGTCAGTTTCATTTCGCACCACCACCAAACCTGTACGTGGCAGTAACTCTCTGTTAAATTGATTGGATAATAGTGCTTTGGTTAACGAATCTCTTTGTTGGGGACTATAGCCTACCTGAAACTTCTTTATTATCTCTTCCCTAAAGCCTCTTTCTTTAAGATAACTAAGTGCAATTTTGGTTCCTTCTTCGGTATTAAACAGTTGATCGTCAAAGTATTTTCCTGCAAAATTATTTATTGCAAACAAGCTGTCAGCAACTTGCAATTGTTGCTTTTGCTGATCACTTACTTGTGTTTCTTCAACCTCAATATTATAGCGAGCCGCAAGCCATTTTAGGGCATCTACATAACTAGCCTTTTCGTGCTCCATTACAAACGTAATGGTATTACCGCTTTTGCCACAACCAAAACATTTATATAACTCTTTGGCAGGGGATACCGTAAATGAAGGGGTTTTCTCGTTGTGAAATGGGCAATTACCCAAATAATTACTGCCTCTTTTCTTCAGTTTTACAAACTCACCTACCACATCAATGATGTCGAGCCTGTTTTTTATTTGTTCTATTGTATTAGGAGTAATCATCGCCCCGAAGATATTAAGTATTTGTAAATTAAAATGTCACCAAGGTGCCAAAAATGAAGGAGGATTTTTATTAGGATAACAAAAAAGGGTACTTATCAATTTAATGATAGTACCCTTTTTTGAATTATTAGCTCAAATTAATATCTACGTCTACTATTTTCGCTGTTGCCACTATTGTTTCTGTTATTACCGCCGTTATTACTTCGGTTGCTATTGCCACCATTGTTATTTCGGCCATAACCACCACCTCTAAATGGTTGGCTACTAGGCCTTGAAGAAGGTTGTGCAACATAAGGAGTTGATTCATCCATTGCATACGGATGGTCTCTATCAATAGGTATTTGCTTACCAATAACTTTATGGATGTCTCTCAAGAAATCTTTTTCTTCAGGATCACAGAATGAAAAAGCAATACCACTAAAGCCTGCACGACCGGTTCTGCCAATACGGTGAACATACGTTTCAGGAACATTAGGAAGCTCAAAATTGATAACGTGTGATAATTCATCAATATCAATACCTCTCGATGCAATATCTGTAGCTACTAAAACCCTGTTCTTGCCACTTTTAAAGTTGTTTAGTGCATCTTGTCTGGCATTCTGAGATTTATTGCCGTGAATGGCTTGTGTTTCAATGCCCATCTTCACTAAATGTTCAGCAACCTTGTTTGCACCATGTTTAGTACGGGTAAAAACCAATGCACTATTGATGGAAGGGTCTTTAAGTAGGTGAAACAATAGATTTTTCTTATTTTCTTTTTCTACATAAAACAACTTTTGCTCAATTGTATCAGCTGTTGAAGACACTGGAGATACTTGAACAACAGCAGGATTAGTCAAAATGCTATTGGCTAATTGCTGAATGTCATTAGGCATAGTTGCAGAGAAAAATAAGGTTTGTCTTTTCGCAGGAATCTTAGTAATGATACGTTTTACATCGTGTACAAAGCCCATATCAAGCATTCTATCTGCCTCATCCAAAACAAAAGTAGTAAGGGAAGTAAGGCTTACATAGCCTTGGTTCATCAAATCCAATAGTCTTCCTGGTGTAGCAATTACAATATCTAGCCCTCTTTGCAATGCTTGTACTTGGCTAAATTGGTTTACGCCACCAAAAATAACTGCATGTTTGTTTCTGAGGTTTTTGCCATAAGCCGCAAAACTTTCATCAATCTGAATGGCTAGTTCTCTTGTAGGAGTAAGAATTAATACTTTGATTCCATTATTAGTTGAACCACTTTTATGTAGTTCAAGCTTATGTTGTTCTAATAACTGGAGAATTGGAATAGCAAATGCAGCCGTTTTTCCAGTGCCTGTCTGTGCACAACCTAGTAAGTCTCTTCTTGCTAGTATTTCTGGAATTGCTTGTGCCTGAATGGGTGTAGGAGTTGTGTAGCCTTCTGTTTCTAGGGCTTGTAGTATAGGACTAATAAGTCCCATTTCATTAAATGTCATTATAAATGTGTTATGGCAACAGGTATCCTTTATGGGAAATAGTATTGCCGATTAAAAATGTGCTAGAGGGCATCTTATGGAAGCTGGGAGAAGTTATTTATCATCTTTATTAGTGGAGAAGAACGTAATAATTGGATTTGATGATAATTCCCTGCGAAAATAGTAATGTTCAAAAGCTAAGTTTATTAACAGAAACTTACGGATTGTTTCAGTTAAACTTTGCGAAGATGCGTTAATTAATTGATATCAAGATATAATTTATTAAAACATTTGAAAAGTTCGCTGCTTATGCCTAGTTGATATTTTAAATTTTACAAATCTATAAATGCATTTAATTCAAGTTTGTTTATTATTGTACAAATTATTGTTATGAACAAATTTTTTATACCAACTATAGCATGTACGTTCTTTTTGTGGTTTAGTTCATGCATTAAAGTAGTGCCTACACCAACTCAGTTGCAAATGCAGGTTTTGGATTACAATGGCTTTATCGTTCCAAATGCAGCGGTTTATTTATACGCGAACCAAAGCGATTTTTTAAATGATAGAAATCTTCTTCAAACGGCAACTACCGATCCAAATGGCTATTTCTATTTTTCTAATCTAGCCCCAACTACCTATTACTATTATGTTAAAAGTGGCTGTTTAGATAATTTTAATACTTCCTATTATTTGTCACAACCACTTTTGTCCAATCAACTTAATCAGTATAACCCTATTTATCTAGAGGTCTCAGGAACTGTCAGTACTAAGAATGTTTCAAATGATCCATACGATGTTTATATAGATGGTGTATTAAAATACAGAAGTCAGCCACGTGCCACAACAGTGGATTTTACTGAGATTTCTGGTGGAAATCATGTTGTACGCGTGATACAAGTAAGTGGTTTTTTGTATCAACCCATAGATGAGACATTTACTGTAAATGTAGCTTGTGGAGTTTCTCCAACAGTTACCTATCCACAGTAAACTGGGTTTTAAAAAAAATAGTCGCAAACTTCTTTTGAAATTTGCGACTGTTTTTTTATGAAGCTTTATTTATTTGATCACTTTACCTAGTTTGTGGTAAAGTGGTGTTTTGCTATGAGCATTTTTGGGTTTATGTTTTCCTGTAATAATTGGCACATACATAACTCTACGTCTACTAGGTTCACCAAAAAGAGGTGATTGTTTCACGCGATGCCAAAGCCTTCCATCATGAACAGAGAGGTCGCCAGCAAACATATCGAAACCAACTTCCTTAGGATCGGAGTTATTATCTACGAAATACTTTTTGCCAAAAAGTAATTTTATAATCCCTTGTTTATGGGTGCCAGGCAAAACTCTTAGTCCTCCATTTTCAAAAAGGCAGGTATCTAAATGAAGACCTACATTTAGCATAGGCATAATCTTCTGGCCTAGAAATAAATCGCGTGGGCTATCCGTATGCCACCCCATTTTACTAAACACACTATTTTTTGTGTTAATGTAGTTATTTATAACAAGACCATCTTTTTCATTTTCTCCAATTCTACCTTCATAAGGCCCAAGTAATGAGAAAAGTAATTTCAATTTTGGTTCCTGTAATAGGTCATGTAAAGCGTCACTATAAAGCGATGAGAAGCATAATCTTTGGATAGTAGTATTGCCGTCGTCATCCTTTCCATATTTTAAAGGAATGCCATTTACTTTTTCTTTTCCTTCATCAATCCATTGTTTTTCAATACGTTTCAACTCACTAATACAAGTTGCTACTTTCTCATTAGATAGAAAGTTTCTGAATACTATAACACCATGCTCATCGAAAAAAGAGAGCTGTTCATCTGTTAAACTGTCACCCAAGCGAAAGTCCGAATTCCATTTTTTATTTACCATTATACTCTACAGGCTGTAATATTTTTTAATAAAGACAAATACAAATTTGCAGGTTATCGGTCAATAAAACAAATAGAATAACAATTTATTAAAGTTGTGGAAGGTTATTAACACAATTATTTGATACTAATTATCATATTTCGCTATTTTTACCCTGCATGAAAGATGAGATAAATATTATTTCTTGGAGAGAGGCTTGTTTGAATAGATCTATTAAGTTTACATTAATTACAGGGGTTCTATTGGTTTTGGCTATACTAATTGTTTTGCCAACATTTTTTGATTTTATTGAGAAACGGCAAGGGATTGTTCTGAATGATGTTATTTTACAACTATTACCAATTAGCAATTTATCAGTTCCCATTTTTGTAATTATATGGGGTATGGTACTTTTAATACTAACTCGTGCTTTTAGAAATCCCTTTCTAATGATTTTATTTATTTGGTGTTTTCTTTTTTTAACATTATCAAGAATGTTAACCATTTCATTGGTTCCATTAGAAGCACCAAAAAATCTAATTCTTTTAAAAGACCCGTTGTCTAATCAATTCTATCATGGAATTTTTATCACCAAAGACTTATTTTATTCTGGTCACACATCAACTATGTTTTTAATTTTCTTGTGTTTAAGAAGAAAGCTAGATAAAATAGTTGCCTTGTTTTCAACTTTCGCAATAGGTATCATGGTTTTGATACAACATGTTCATTATACCATAGATGTTTTGGTAGCGCCTCTTGGGGCTTTTCTTGTATATAAACTTGCAAAAATAATTGTAGATAAGGCTTTTGATAAATTGATAATTGATAAATGATATTTTATCAATTATCAATTCACTTTCATTTACCAAAGCTGATGAACATATTGTTTGATATATTGCTCATAGATAACTTTTATTTGAGCCTGTTGTTCTTTTGTAATATTAGGTAAGGAAAGACATTGCAAATTTGAAGAAACTTGTTCTTGTGAAGATGCACCTGGAATAATACAACTTACTGCATCATATTGTAGTATCCATTTTAAAGCTAACTGTGCAAGGTTTTGATCAATTGGGAACACTGCTTTTAATGCTTCTACAGCTTCTAAACCTTTGATATAATCTATTCCTGAGAATGTTTCACCCTTATCAAAGGCCTCTCCATTTCTATTAAAATTTCTGTGATCGCCACTTGTGAAAGTTGAATCTTTTGTAAACTTTCCTGTCAATAATCCACTTGCCAATGGAACCCGAACTATCACCCCTATGTCTTTCTTTTTTGCCTGTTCAAAAAAGAATTCAGCAGGTCTTTGTCTAAGCATATTAAAAATTATTTGTACCGTAGTCACATTTTCGTATTCAATTCCTTTAAGTGCTTCTTCCACTCTTTCCACGCTGATACCTAAGTTCTGAATCTTACCTTCATTTTTTAGTCTATCGAACAATTCAAATATTTCTGGACGATAGTAAACGTCAGTAGGAGGACAATGCAACTGAATAAGGTCAATGGTTTCAAGCCCCATATTTTTCAAGCTGTTTTCTACAAACTTGCGTAAAACCGCTGGTTGATAAGCCTTACTAATGTGCGGATTTAGTTGCCTGCCGCATTTTGTTGCTACATAAATTTTCTCACTACGGCTACGGACAAAGTTGCCTACTGCTTTTTCGCTGTCACCATCAGAATATACATCGGCAGTGTCAATAAAGTTGATACCATTATCTACTGCTTCGCCTAAAATTCTAATTGCATTGGTAGCACTAAAATCATCGCCCCATTTTCCACCTACTTGCCAAGTACCCAAACTGATTGCAGATACTTCGTAACCTGTTTTCCCTAATTTTCTATATTCCATTATGTCAATTTTTTTATCGTTCATCGGAAGAATCGTTATATGAATTTTTACTCCCTAGACTTGCGACTTTCGTCACTATCGACTCCACAATAGTTAGTTATTCTTATCTATTTCTTCGCCCCTTTTTTTATCGGCTTGCCATACTTTTTCATCATTTTGTCTTTATGGCTAACCTTTACATTTACTTTACTATTCTTAGCCGACTTTGGATGAAAGGCTGGTCCTACTGCTTCCTTCTTAGGAGGTTTTACTAGAAAAGTCTTCATTTTTACTTTAGGCTTTTCGTCTTCCGTTAGAATGTCTGAAATTAATAAATCTTCTGGTAAAGGAGTTACTGGAACTTGATAATTCATTAATTCTTCAATATTGTTTAAATACTCCTTTTCTTTTTCTGTCGTAAATGTTATTGAAATCCCTTTTTTATCTGCCCTACCTGTTCTTCCTATTCGGTGAATATAACTTTCTGGAACTTCTGGCGTATCGAAATTGATTACATGGGTTACTTCCGAAATATCTAAACCACGCGCAATGATGTCTGTAGCAATTAAAAAGTTGCACTTGCCTTCCTGAAATGCTACTACCGTATTCAATCGATGGTTTTGGTGTTTATTTGAATGTATCACGCCAACCCTCTCAGGAAATTCTACTTCTAATTCTGCATATAATTGATCTGCAAGTTTCTTCGTGCCAACAAATACCAACACTTTCGTCATTGTTTCATCTCGAGAAAGCAACTGAAGTAATAGGTTTACCTTGGTGTAGAAATTGGGAACCAGATAAACTTGCTGATCAATATTAGCTAATGGTGTACCTACAGGCGAGGCCTCAACTGTAACAGGAGCATTAAAAAAGGTATTAATTAGTTCTTCTACTTCCTCAATCATTGTTGCAGAAAACAAAAGGTTTTGTCTTTTTGCTGGCAAGGCATCTAATATGTTTTTCAATTGTGTTCTGAAACCAAGATTCAGCATCTCATCCACTTCATCTACAACTAAACGTTTTAGGTTTTTTGTTTTGAAAGATGCATCATAAATCAGGTCTATTAATCTTCCGGGGGTGCCCACTAAAATATCTACCCCATCTTCTACTGCTAATCTCTGTGTATTAATATTTACGCCTCCGTATACACCGACAACCCGTAGACTTGTGTATTCGCTTATGGCTTTAACCGTATCAACTACCTGAACTACCAATTCTCTGGTTGGAACAATTATTAGAATCTGTGGGTTTTTATCTTTCGTAAAGTTCCATAGTCGTAAGCAGGGGAGGAGGTATGCCAACGTTTTACCTGTTCCTGTTTGTGCAATTCCACACATGTCTCGTCCAGACATAATTACTGGAAATGCCTTGTGTTGAATTGTTGTGGGGCGGGTATATCCAAGATCGGCAATTGCTTTTCTTAGCGGAGCATTCAAATTTAAATCATCAAAAGTCATCATTATATATCACCCTTTATTACGGTGGGTTGAAGGCAAATGTAAATTATAGTGCTATCACTTTCTTTTATACTTTTAAATTCAGAGATTATAAACGTGTTCGCACATTAATTTTGGGTTAATTATTTTGGCTGTAACTTACTATAATTTAATAAAAAAAGCCGCATCGATTTTATTCGGTGCGGCTACTATTATTGGCTACAACTGTTCTCTATACTAAGGCAACTTTTACTTCCGCTGGAATTGTTAAACTAGCTATCTTATTTTCAAAGCTTGCTAATTCGGCCTTCATTTCATCAATATAATGTGCAGTTTCATTTTTAATTGAAACTGTTAGGTTATTGTAGTATTCAATTCCTTTAAGAAGATTTTGTTGAAATGTTCTTAGTTGGCGACTCTTATTTGCAGTGATAGTGTTTATATTTTTATCAATCTCATTTTCCAAATAAGAAACATACATTCTCAATTCATTTACAAAAAGATTCGACCTTTTTACTGCATTCAAAATGTTTATTCTGCCGTATATATGATCCACCATTTGCTTCAAAGAAAAAACTCCAGAAAAATATGCAAGGTTTGGTCCAGGGCATATAGCTACTGCTTTTGAAATGTTTTTTAGCTCTGGTGCAATACCATTTTTAAGTAATGGAGCAATACTCAATCCTTCGCACAAACATTCTTTTACAGTAACAGATGCAATTTCTGCTTCAAGTTGTTCAGCTGAAAGACCCGCACCTTCCAATTGTTTTATTTTCAGATTTTGGTACTTGCGAGATGCTGTACAAATTGGTATTTCTGAAAATTCTGTATTTGAAACAAGAAACTTTTTTGTACAAGGACTTCCCGGACGACCATCGTAAATGCGTTTTGCACGTTGTAATTCGGCAGATGCTTTACTAAAACTATTAAATGGAACCCCTAATGGCGAAATGCCACTCAGAAAATAATCTTCTTGTTTTGCAACGGCCAAACTTTGCAATGTATCCTCATCAACACTAGTAGCTTCAGGAACCAACAAGAATGGACTGCCCCAACCAGTAGCATCAGTTTGATAATAAGTAAGTAAAAATTCATTCTCACTAGCAGTACCTATACCTCCTTGAACAGTAACTCTAATTTTAGGTTGTTCTTTAAATATTGGTAATCCTTTAGCAGTTAATGATTGATTGCAAATAGCAAATAATTCAGCCTCTAGTGTCGCTTTATTATTTTTAAACTCTTCTAATATTGGTCCTAATAGCAAGCCATCGGTAGCAAAAGCATGACCTCCACAGTTTAAACCGCTTTCTATTCTAAATTCTGAAATCCATACACCCTTTTTTGCCAATATCTTTCCTTGTGTTAAAGCAGAGCGATAATCACTCACTTTTAAGATGATATTCTTTGCCAATTCTCCATCTTCGTTGGGTAAGAAATCTGGGAAATTATCTATATAGTTGTATAAACGAGGGTTGTAACCAGCAGAAAATACAACAGATCCGTTTGAATGGCTATTAGCAAATCCACGTAATGCACACAAAGCATCTGAGAATTCGTTCGGCAACATGTTGCCATCTTTATCGTAATTATTCTTGTCTACCTTGGCCATTATATTTACATCGGCAGTACCAGGAATTATTTTGGTACGTAGTATTTCCTGCAATTCCAATTTTTTAGTGGTGTCTTCAGTTGCAAGCATAAGGTTGTAAGTGTTCTTTGCTTCACAGTCGTCTGGAAGTAATTCAAAATATTTCACTATGTCTGAGTCATTCTCAAATGGAAGTGCACGTAATACTTTTACTTGCTCATTAATTAAAAAATGTACAAGATTTAAGTAGGCAGTAATTCTTTTTGCTCGATAGTCATCAACACTAGTTGAAATTTCTAAGTATGGAAAACCTGCCTTGTTACAATAAAACTCGCGCATTTGCTCTATGATGCCATCCTCTACGATAGACATTACCGACGAAATACCGTAACGGGCTACTCGCAATGGTGTATCAATAGTGAAACCCAAGCCCATAACTGGAATGTGAAACTTATGCAATGTTGGATTAATCATGAAACTGTTTAAAAATGTTATTAAATGTGTGTATTGTTTGTTAGGAAGCAAAAGTGTAGAATATGCCTTGCTTAAAAACTGATATAAATCAGTTTTACTTAAGATTATTTTCATTTCAAACATTAGAAACTCATGCTTTAATCCGAAAAGTACTTTACCATACGCTAAAAAAAACTCCCCGAACTCATTTCAGGCGACCCCGAACTCATTTAGGGTGACCCCGAACTCATTTCAGGCGACCCCGAACTCATTTAGGGCGCCCCCGAACTCATTTAGGGCGACCCCGAAGTCATTTCGGGCGACCCCGAACTCATTTCAGGCGCCCCCGAAGTCATAAAAAACACCCCCGAAATCATATCGGGGGTGTTTTTTATGACTTCGGGGGCGCTGATTATTACTAATAACTGCTTTTAATAACCGAATAAATCCTCAAGGGTTAGTTTTTTAACCTCTCCGTATTGTTTTAAGTCTTCCAAATTAATTTTCTTATCGCTAGCAACTATGCAATAGGTATATGGTTTTGAAGCAATTTCTTTTTGTGTGAATGATTTTAGTTCCTCAAAAGTAATTTTATCAACACCTGCATAAACACCTTTTCTTACATCTGTAGTAACGCCCAATCTCTCATTTTCAAGGTAATTAAATATTACAGCTTCATCCGTAATGCGTTCGCTTTCTATATCTTTCTTCACAGAGTTCTTAGAATCTTCTAGCAATTTATCTGCCTTAGGCAATTCATTAATCAATTCATTCATAGATTTAATGGCATCATTTAGTTTGTCTGCTTGTGTGCCTACATAAGCGATGAAAGAGTATGGATTTTCTTTTTTTGCAGGTTTATTATACACTGCAAAAGTAGAATATGCCAATGCCTTACTCTCTCTGATGGTCTGAAAAACAATACCACTCATTCCGCCCCCACCAAAATAGTTATTAAATACGTCGATAGTAGGAAGTTTAGCTACATTAAAATAATCAGCATTGCGCAACCACCTAATCTCTGCCTGAACCATGTCGTATTGTGCAAATAAAACTTTATTTTCTGTTTGCTGAATAGGCTTATAGGTTAATGCGGATGGAGTTGGCGTAAAACTAGACGGCAATGTGTGTAGCTTAGTAATTGTTGTTGCAAAAGAAGCCAAAGGTTGAGGACCATAATAAATTACATCATGTTTAAAACTGGTAAGCTGGTGTAAAATAGCCACCAAATCTTCAGCTTTAATATTGTTCAATTCTTCATTGCTCAACACATAATTATAAGGGTTCTTTGCCCCATAAATGGCGTAGTTGGTAAGCCCAGACATGATAGAACGCTTGTTTGTTTTGTTGTCTTTTCGCTCTTTTTGAATACGAGCAACCAATTTTTTCAATGCTTCTTCATTGGGTTTACAAGTTTTAATTATTTGCTCAAACAAAGACACAGCCTTGTCAAAGTTTTCTTGCAAACCAGTAATAGAAATAGTAGTGTATTCGGTACTCGGAGCAACATTATAGGTACATGCAAGCTTATAAAACTCTTTGTTTATATCTGCAGAAGTGTATTTGTCTGTTCCTAAATATTTAAAGTATTGAGCAGCAGCACCCATCAATTTATTATTCCATGTGCCCATGTTGAAACGATAATATAGTCTGAAAATAGCATTATCTTTATTCTGAGAATAATATAAAGTTGCAGGGCCTACATTGCTTTTTTGTAAGTCCTTGCTATAATCCAAGAATAATGGTTTCAATGGTGCAGATTCCATATTTTCTATCTTTTGCAAGAAACTACTCTGTGCATCCCTGTTTACAGTTACGGGAGTAATAGCAGGTTTTGGAACCTTTAAAATGCTACTGTCTTCGCCTTTACGTTTATAGATAACCACATTGCCTTCGGTAACATATTTATTAATAAATGCAACCAATTCTGGCTTAGTTACTGCATTCAGGGCATCTAAAAACGCTGCCCGTTTATCCCACATTTTACCTCTTTCTTGTATAAATGAGTTCATCAAATCGGAAGCGATGGTATTATTATCCTTCAATCCTTCTAATTTATCTAACTTAAAATTAGCCGCCGTAGAAGTGATTAGGCTTTCATCAAAATTTCCTTTTTTTAGTAAGTCAATCTGTGTCAATAGCAAAGACTTTACTTCATCCAATGTTTGGCCATCTTTAGGAGAACCAGAAATGTTGAGGATGCCATAATCTTTCATGCTATAGTTATAGGCACTTGCTTTAAGTACTTTTTGTTCTTGATTAAGGTTTAAATCAATCAATCCAGCTTTACCATTCGACAATATATCTGCCGTTAATTCTAGTAAAACACTTCCTTTTGCTTCTGTTCCGCCGGGCATTCGCCAGGCCAGGTTAATACTTTCGGCTGTTGGACCCACAACTTCTTTAACCACAGGAGCAATAATTTGTTTTTCTGGTGTCGGATTGTATGGTACAATTGGTTTTGGCTGCCACCACTTAAAGTTTTCAGCTACTTTCTTAATAACTTCATCAGGGTTTAGGTCGCCAACCATAATTAACGCCATGTTATTTGGCACATAATATTTGTTATAAAATTCTTTTATGGCGATAAGAGATGGATTCTTTAAATGTTCGATAGTGCCGATGGTTGTTTGCAATCCATAGTTTGATGTAGGAAATAATGAACCCAACATTATTGCCCAAACTTTGCTTGCATCATTATCCAATCCCCTGTTTTTCTCTTCATAAACGGCCTCTAGTTCTGTATGAAACAGTCGCAAAACTGGTGCTCTAAATCGTTCAGCTTGTATGGCCAAAAATTGGTCAACCGAGTTAGCAGGAATATTTTCTTCATAAACCGTTTCTTCTACAGATGTATGTGCGTTAGTTCCTTGAGAACCAATGGCGCCCATCATTTTATCATATTCATTTGCTATTGCAAACTTTGCGGCTTCGCCACTTACACTATCTATTTCATGGTATTTGGCCTTGCGAGCAACGGTGTCTACAAGCGGTATTTTATTGTAGGCTTCGTATAGTTTATCTATTTTATCAAGCAATGGTTTCTCCTTTTCCCAGTTTAAAGTGCCATATTTATTAGTTCCTTTAAAAAGCATGTGTTCTAGGTAATGTGCCAAACCTGTATGATTTTTTGGGTCGCTGTTACTACCCGCTCTTGTACCAATTAAGGTCTGTATGCGTGGTGTTTTCTTGTTTACAGCAAGTATTACTGTTAGTCCGTTTGGTAATGTATAAAACCTTGCTTTTGTTGGGTCGTTAGTTACTGTTTTATACGTGTAAACACCTACTCTAGTCTCTTTCCATTGGTATTTTCCCTGAGCTAAAGCACTTCCTACAACGGCTAAAAGAGTAATAAAAACGAATACAATTCTTTTCATGTTCTATAATTTGGGCGGAAAGTAGCAAAAAAATATATTCATCCTTCTACAATTTACATCTGTGGAAGAATAGGATTATCAATTGAAAATTGTCAATTCTTAATTATTAATTATCCATTCTCAATTAAAATCCTTTCAATTTACTTGTTCATGTGTTTGTCGATATGTATATTTGATTTCTAGCTGCTCCCTTAATTAGATATTTATAGCTTTGTGTTTAAGTTTATTTTAAGTTATTAGGGTTTCTGTTAGCTGTAAATATTTAAAGAAAACAATACTATGTTGAGAGATGATAAGGAATACAAAGTCTTAGTGGTTGAGGATAATATTGGTGATTATATATTGATTGAAGAGTATTTGCAAGAAACTATTCAGTCGCCCTCAGTTACACACGCCCTTGACTTTAATGCTGCTTCTGCTATTTTATTTTCATCTTCTAGTTTCCATGTAGTTCTATTAGACCTTACTCTTCCAGATGTTAGTGGGCAAGAATTAATTACTGCCATGCTAAAGCTTGTTCCGCATTGCCCAATTATTATTCTTACAGGTTATACAGACATTACTCTAAGCATAAAATACATTTCTCAAGGTATTTCCGATTACTTAATTAAAGATGATTTAAACGCTACAACGCTATATAAAAGTATTTTATACTCTATAGAAAGACGAAATATCATTGAAGAGTTAACTGATTCTAAGAAAAGGTATAGTGACCTCTTTCAATTGAGTACACAGCCAATGTGGGTGTATGATTTAGAAACTTTGCAGATTGTGCAGGTAAATAAAGCTGCCATTAATTTGTATGGTTATACCAATGAAGAATTTTTAAAACTCTCTATTTTAAATCTTCGTCCTAAAGAAGACATTGCCATATTTTTGGAAACAATTAGTCGTATAAGATCTAATGAAGGGGCTATAAATAATGGTAAATTTAGACACCTTAAAAAGTCTGGAGAAATCATGGACGTTGAAACTTTTAGTAGCTCTTTTTTAATTGGTGACCGGCAATTTCGTTCTGTAATTGCAATTGACGTTACAGAGAAGAATTTGAATGACCAAAGAATTCTGAAAACAATTATTAAAACTCAGGAAGATGAACGATACGAAATAGGAGGGGAGCTGCATGATAATGTAGGGCAGATTCTTGTTTCTAGTTTGATAAATATGGGAATGCTCAAAAAATTCATGGATCCTAATGGACAAAAATGGTTTGATGAGTGCAAAGAAAATATCAATACGGCAATAAAGGAGATTAGAGATTTGTCACATAGAATTGCGCCTAAGTTTTTTGATGATACAACCTTATTCGAAGCTACTAAACGTTTATTCGCTTCTTTCAATGTAGAGTCTAGATATATTATAAACCTAAATTTTACTGATGAGGCCAAGAAATATCCATTAAAAACGGACTCTCAATTGCACCTTTATAGAATTTTGCAAGAGCAATTGAAGAATATTATAAAATATGCCGAAGCTACCAATTTAGATTTAAACATATCAATAGAAAACAACTGGTTATTTATGAGTTTGGAGGATGACGGTGTTGGCTTTGATAAAAAAATCGTCAAAGAAGGAATTGGTTTCGCCAACATAAAACGTCGTGCCGATTTATTATCTGGCAACTTTAAAGTACATTCTTCTGAAGGCAATGGTTGTAAAATAGAAATAGCAATTCCGCTGTAGTTTTTAGTACCAATAATGGGTGAAATTATTAAGGGATAGGTAACTTAAATTTGGTTTCGTATTGAATTGGAACCGTAAAATATATGCCCGATCTTCCTACCCGTGTTCTTCCTTTTACGCCAATCAGAGCTTCCTTATTTAAAAGGATATTAAATCCTTTTTTTATTACATCCATCATATCAAAGCTTACAGATGCTGGCACTACAAACACCGACTTTCCAGAAATATGTATGGTGGTATCCAGTATATAATCACCTAAGTATTTTTGGTTTAGAAACACCTGACAGTCTACTTTTTTTAAGTTTACACCAAAATTATTCGGGTTATAATACACAATGTCCATCGATACGGTGGTTTTATTAAATCCTAAATGGTTTAGTTTTAGGTTCTTTACCTCCCGATATTCAAAACTTTCGGGCTTATTACAGGCACTAAGTACTATAAAACACACTAAAAATAGGTAGCTTAAATTTCTTTTCATTGGTGCAATATTAAAAAAACACTATTTACTATTCTATTTTGCATCATTATAATTCAAGCTAAAGGTGTTACTTTATAATTTGATTCACATTTGTGTTTTGTTTTATACTTTCAGTTTGTTTCTCATAGTTTTTCTATTTCTGCATTCGAAAGGCCTGTTGATGCAATGATAATCTCTGATAATACGCCGTTTTGTTTCATTAATTTAGCTACTTCAATGATGGCTTCCATTTTTCCAACCCTCTTGCCTTTTATTTCTCCCTTTATTTCACCTCTAAGTTCGCCTCGTATTTCAGCTTTCTCTACTGCAAATTCCATTCTGCCAATGTCATCTCTTTCTTTAATAGATACCCGTTCGTAATCTTCCATTTCAAGTTTCGTCCAGTTGTGTTTATCTGCTTCCAGGTAAGCTTCTTTTAGGCCTTCATCCGCTACATTTTCAGGAATTACATCCAGGTTCTCTGCATTTTTTATGAAGTAAGTCCATTGGTCAATGTTGGTTTCTAGTTCTTCAATGGTTTTATTAAATTTTGGTAGCTCAATAAAGTTAAATTCTACATCTTGAATTACTTGTTCTTTCGTTTCTACATCCAAAACTTTGTGTTTGCTAATATAATTTGTGCCTTGTCCTATTTCAAATTCCAGTATGCCAATAAAATAAACTGGTTTTAGTTTTTCGTAACCAATTCCCTTATCAATTTGTCCAACATAACTTTGTGAAGTATAATAAAGTATTCTCTTCTGAAAGAAATGGAACTCAGCTATTTGCATCTCCACAATAAAGATATTTCCCTTGCTGTCCTTAGCTTTTACATCAACAATTGTCGACTTTCCTCCGCTTAGTTTTCCCAATTGATAAGGGTTGGTTATCTCTACATCCTTCACCGTTTCATTGTCGGGCAAACTAATGATAGCATTCAGAAAAGAAATCAGGGTTTTCTTCTTATTATCATTCCCAAAAATCTTCCTAAAGGCTATATCATTGGTAATATCTACAAATCTCATTGGGTGAAGGTAGTCTTTCTTGAGTCTATCAAATTAGTTTCTGCAATTCAATGCATATTCACACCCTTAACGGTTACTACAGTCAGTATCTCTACCGCTAATAATATTCAACCTCTCGTATTTACAACTAATATATTACGCTTTAGTCTTAATATTCTACCCTGCTTTTTTTCGTTTATATCCTTTTATAAAAATGTATATTATAACACTATTTATAGCCTTATTGCTTATCTTTCGTTTATATTAAGTAAGTCTAGAATCGGGTTTTTAAGCCTTCAAACCTCCTCAGGTTTTGTAATAATTATATCATTTCACACTTAATTGGTTTTAAAAAGGGGATAAATGCTTTCTAAATTCCTCTTTTTTGTATTCTTCCAATGGCAAGATTCAGTCCAAAGTGTAAGTTCGTATTTCTTACCTCATCCACTCTGTTAAGCGAAAAAATATTGTCACTAACCATGTAAATCTGAATAGGTAATAGGTTTAAAGATACTCCAAATCCAATGTTATTTGTTTTATTTACCCTGCTATAGCTAGCGGAAACGTTTAAAAATTTGCTCAATTCTTTATTAAGTGAAACCGTAACTGCACTATAGAATTTATCATTTTCAAACTTGCCAAACAACAGTAGTCCTGCATCCAAACCCTTTGCTAACTTGTAGTTAATCCCTGCATAAACCTTTGTTCCGAGCCCTGTTTTGTATGAATTCGCCGTTTTCTTTGGGTCAAATACATGTTTTAAGCTATCAGAAAGGCTATCAATGTAGGGTTGTAACGATGTGCCAAGTTTATTAATATCAAATCCACTGAAAGTAAAGTTAGATTGTGTTGTGTTAGTTTGATAATTTGCCACGTTAGTCTTCCAATTTATGAAGCCAAGGTCTGTTATGCTTCCAGAAACGGTTATTTTATCCGATAGTTTATACGAAAATCCCACATCAATCCCCAATCCTGTGTTTTCTCCCAAAAGCCCCATTGTATTATTAGAACCTGTATCGATAGAGGACGTATTTATTAGTAAGTCTGGTGTTGCCGTTATAGAGTAAGTGTTCGAATCTGTATAAATGCCCAATTTTGCCCTTTTCATATTCAAATTAGCATGACCAGACAAATACTTTAAATGTCCGCCAATAGTTAGTTTGTCATTTTTAGAGCTATGTATAAAGCCAAGTGCATATTCGGTGTACGAGGTAGCATTTAGTTGCATATTGAGGTCGGCTCTTTGTCCTAAAAAAGCACTATTCCCATTAAAAAGGAAGGAAAGCATCGCCTTAGAGTAAGATAGGTTTACTTCATTGCGAAAGCGGGCATTGAAGGAGTAATAATTTCTTTTTACTTTAATTCCAAAACCTAATATTTCGGTATTCAGCGACATATTTAGGTAGTTATTTTCTGAAAGTTTGCTTAGCATATTGCTAGTATTAAACTCCATTGAATCTGTTTTCGGCTTTTTTGTAATCAAATCTGATAAGGCAAAGCCAGAATTTGAATAACCTAAATACGTTGACGATAAAACCGGTAAACTTATATTAAGCTTTGTTTCTGGCATTCTGCCAGGGTTCAAAAAATCATTTTCCGAAATTGATTTTATAAAATATTGCGTTAAAGGCACTTGCGAAATCCCTTTAAACGGAGCTGCCATTAATAAAACTAGTACTATTTTCTGTATCTGCTTTTTCATCTTATGGTATTACAAGGTTTAATTAATTGGGTTAATTCAATTTTAAATGTGCTTTGGCACCAATGTTTATATCCAATGTTTGGTTGGAATATAAAACAGCAGGTTGCACTCCTTTTGAAGGAGAAACGAGTGTTCCTGTAAACACCATTTTGTATACGTTTTTCAAAATAGGTACAACTTTTTTACCAATTTCAATGTCCGTGATTGTCAATGTTTTTCCAATTACTTTATTTGCATTATCTACAGCCGCGGGGCGTACAAATGTGGTATTATTTATATGGTAGAGTACTTTATAATTGGCATCTACAAAGTCTAATGCTGCTGAAAGCCCTAGTGGTATTCCATTATTCAACGCAAATCTCAAGGTAAACGAATCTACGTTTGCTATATCGCCAAAAGAGAAATCGAAAGTGTCTTTTGTAATAAAATTATTGACAGTAAGGCTTAGTGGAATAATAATTTCTGCATCAATTTTTCCAGTGCTTGTATCAGAAATAAAATTTTTGTTACGTGGTTGTGGTCCCGGGTTCGATATCACAGTAAACTGTGGTGCAATCGTTGCGGGTAATGTGCCAAGAAAGCCCGAAATATCTAGTAAATTCCCATTAGCCATCGGGTTATTATTATTTAACGACATAGTAGCATGTGTTGTTTCCTTCAAATTTCTAGCACCCGGCACCGTAAATGGGGTGGGGTTTATACCATCTACATTAAGGTAATGGTTCTTATTGTTGGCATCTATTCCCTTTATTTCTTTAAACTTAAACGACATTGGAACGCCAAACGAGTTACTAAATAACAAATTAATAGAGTCGTTGGTAAATTTGATGGTGTTGCCTACCAATTGCTGTATTTGAAAAGCCTTTAAAGGAATGTCTGAAACGTATGCATTAAAGAAATTTTGTTGGTGTACATCGCCATACAACATCTTCAGTTCGGGATGATTAATTTTTTGACTAAACGTTAAATCCCCATTTGGTTCTACACCGGTTTTTGCCTTTAATAGCGTTATTGAATAGTTGATTAATAGGTTATTGGTAGTGGTTCCACCTCTAGACATGTCTACCCATTTATTAGAGATGTCAAATTTTCCCGTGGTTGTAGCATTCGCTTTTATATTAAAGGTGGTACTGAGTGGCTTTCCATCAAATTGTTTTATGCCTGGGATAGAAACAACCATTGTGCAAGGTTCATTGAACTTATTATTAACTATAATTTCTACCTCGCCCGATTTTAATAGTATCGAATCGATATCTATCCTAGATGCTTTTAAGGGTTTTATATCAATAGGTTGAGATTCTGTAATGGTTATCGGAGCATTTACAGTTCCATTTTGCAAAATAGACTTATTAACGGCGTCTAACGAAAATAGTACAGGGTCCGAAACAAAAGCGGGGATAAAGTCTACTGTATGAAATGTGCTTAGGTTACCCTTCCAATAAAATGTCATCGCACTATCACTACCTATTTTTAAATAACTATTATTGTCAGACAATATATTGTTAAGGTTACTAAACCCAACTTTTCCGCTAATCAATCCTACATTAAATGATGGATCCATTTCAAATGGAACTACTTTATCG
>CANCVE010000065.1 GCA_947381435.1 Chitinophagaceae bacterium | reverse complement strand
AAAAGGTACAGAATTGTAAAGGATGAATGCAGGTTAAGAAAAAACAAATATCCGTACAAGATATTTGCCATTTGTGCCGCCTTGCATAACTTTAGGGTGGAAAGAAAGCCGTTTAATTACCCTGTAATTAAACTGACATAAACTCTAATTTATATCTCTATTGCAGTAATCCTAAAAGGTCTATTGCTTGCGTCGCTTCTTTTACATCATGTACCCTCAATATTTGTGCGCCTTGTTGTAACGCAATTGTATTCAGCACTGTAGTTCCATTCATGGCTTCATCAGCTGGAATATTTAATGGTTTATATATCATTCCCTTTCTTGAAACACCCACTAACAAAGGATTATCAAACATTTGAAAGTCATTCAATGATTGTAACAATTGATAGTTATGTTCTATTGTTTTCCCGAATCCAAAGCCAGGATCTATGATTATATCTTTTATACCTGCTTGCTTACACAGATTTATTCTTTCAATAAAATAATCAATGATATCAGTAGTAATATTTTCGTAAGTCGGATTATCCTGCATTGTTTTCGGCACACCTTGTATGTGCATCAGAATATATGGAACATTCAGTTTTGCAACTGTAGGAATCATATCTTCATCAAACATACCACCACTAATGTCATTTACTAAACTTGCCCCTGCATTTACCGCAGCCTCTGCAACTGCTGCATAATAAGTATCAACTGAAATATATACTTCGGGAAAAGCTTTGGCAACGGCTTCTATCACTGGTACTGCCCTTTCTATTTCTTCGGCAGCCGTTATTGCATCACTTCCAGGTTTAGTGGTTTGTCCGCCAATATCTATTATTGTTGCACCCTCACATATCATCTTTTCTGCCAATAAAACTGCTTCGTTAATTTTGAGGCTTCTACTATTTACAAAAAAAGAATCGGGAGTAGCATTAATAATCCCCATCACAATTGGCTTTTTAAGTATTAAACCCTTTCCTTTGCAATTAAGTACGAAAGTTCTTTCACTGATAATATTTTGCATATTTGTAAAAATATATAATTGCAGGTATTTGATATAATTTAAGGTTTGAAGATGAAAAAAGCATTATTAATCATTCGATGGATAGTTGGCGTTCTATTTATATTTTCTGGACTAATAAAAGTTAATGACCCACTAGGTCTTAGCTATAAGATGCAAGAGTTTTTTGAAGTTTGGGGCATCGACTTCTTAAATAAATATTCACTCGGCATGTCTTTATTGATGAACATGCTAGAAGTAGGCTGCGGTGTAGCTTTACTTATTGGGTTTAGAATAAAATTCACTACTCGATTATTACTGTTACTCATCATTTTCTTCACCTTTCTCACCGGATACGCAGTATTAAGTGGTAAAATAAAAACTTGCGGCTGCCTCGGCGATTGTCTGCCTCTTACAGCTACTCAAAGCTTTATTAAGGATTTAGTTTTACTGGTAATGATTGTTTTATTGGCATTATTGGATAAAGATGTAACGCCAGCATTCTCTAAAGTAACTACAAACACCATCCTAATGCTTAGCATTATGTTTTGCGTTCTGCTACAAGATGCAGTATTAAATTATCTTCCTTACATAGATTGTCTTCCTTTTAAAATAGGGAATAACTTGGTAGAGCAAATGCAAAAGCCCAAAAACTATGTGCCAGACAGTACGGTAATTACTTATCAATATAATAAAGGGGGTAAAGCAATAGAGTTTGATCAAAGCCACTTTCCAGACGACTTTGACAGTTCTTATGTATTTGTCAGCCGATTTGATAAATTGATTAGAAAAGGAACAGGAGGGGCGAAGCTTACAGATTTCAATCTTACAACGCAAAGTGGTAATGACACCACTCAGGCAATGTTGGAACTACCTAAGTATGTGATGATAATGGGCAACTCAATGCATTCAAACTTTCCTAAATGGCATGCCGATTTGCTCAAAGTGCGTGATTATTGTTCTGCAAACCACATTGCTTTATTCTATGTCACGCCTCAATCTGGAGATGAGACTTCGCTTTTAATTAATGAAAAAATTACGGTTTTAAAGTGCGATGCAACAATAATAAAGACGGCTGCTAGAGTGAACTCTACTTATTATTTAATGAATCGTGCCACTGTTATTAATAAATTCAGTGATAAGAGTATTAATAAAATAATGGAGGCATTAGTGCAATTAAAAGGAAATTAGTTCCAATTAATACATTTCTGTTTATACTAATTAGATTCTTTTCCCTCAGATAATAGTAATGGCCAATTGCTATCAGATTTATGTGCTTCGATGAATAGTTGTTCCATTTGTGTAACCATTGCAGGATAATTAGCGGCAACATTGGTTTGTTCGGCTGGATCGTTAGCAAGATTGTATAATTCTATGGGGCTGTTTTGCAACACACTTACTTGCAACTTAACTGCTTTCCAATCGCCCATTCTAATGGCCTGCTTTCCACCAGATTCGTGCAATTCCCAATATAGATAAGGATGCTTAATTTTCATTGAAGGTTTCAATAAAGTAGATAAAATAGATACTCCATCAGTTTTAGGAATATCATTAATATTAGCTAAAGACAAAAAAGTAGGAAACAAATCCCACATTGCAGCAACATTAATATTTATTGTCTTTGGTTTAACCGTTCCTTTCCAATAAGCAATCAATGGCTCACGAATTCCTCCTTCGTACAAGTCTCTTTTTATACCTTTTAGGTTACCATTGCTATTAAAATATTCAGGATCATTTCCATCCTCCTTATGTGGTCCATTATCACTAGAAAATAAAACAAGCGTATTTTGTTCTAACTGCTTTGTTTTCAGTAATGCCAATACTTCCCCAACATATTTATCCAATCTACTAACCATTGCTGCATAAGCCGCATGTGGATAAGGCTCAAAGGGCTTATTACCCTCCTTCTTTGGTTTACCTTCCTTTGGCGAGAGTGGCTTATCGCCAAATAAAGCTACATAATGATTGTAAACACTATCATGCGGTATAGTTAAATCTCCATGTGGCAAGGTATAAGGTAGGTACGCAAAAAATGGCTGTCCTATTTGTTGTTTGTCTATAAATTGCAGTGCTTGTTGATGAATGTTATCTCCAGAATAATCTGTATTTCCATTAACATTCCCCTCAAAATTTATCTTATTCTCATTTTTCCAAAGATGATCTGGATAATAATTGTGTGCCAACGTTTGGCAATTGTAACCATAAAACAAATCAAATCCCTTTCTATTCGGGTCACCATCAGTACCAATATATCCCATCCCCCACTTACCAAAGGCAGCCGTATGGTATCCTTGTTTTTGCAATAACTGAACAAACGTTACACTGGATGCCGACATAGGAAACTGTCCTTCAGGCTTTACCCCTTTATTACCTCTAATGCTACCATGCCCCGTGTGCATCCCCGTCATCAAAGCACAACGCGAAGGTGCACAAACGGCGGTGCCTGCATAAAATTGTGTAAAACGCATTCCTTCCTCAGCCATTTTATCAAGGTTGGGTGTTGCAATCTTCTGTTGTCCATAACAACCAAGATCACCATATCCCAAATCATCAGCTAGAATAAAAATTATATTGGGCTGCTTGGTTGAAGCATTTGCGGGAGTTTGTGCATAGGAAATGGTATGTCCAAGCTCTATTAAGAAAATAGTAATGGATAAATAATATGCAAATCGATTATTCTTATTCATGGCTTGATAAATTAATATCGCCAAAAATATGTGGAATAGCGATAAGAAGGTTCTTGAGTTCATTTATTTCAATGCACAAAGTAATTGTGCAACTATAGTTATTACAAGGTTTTTGTAGAATTAAGATGGGCAACAAGTTATTCCTGTTGCCCATGCTTATAATTATGTTTTATCTATTTCTACCTTAATACTTGGCCATAATACCCACATAATTAGCAGGTGATATAGCCTTTAGTTCTTCCTTCAATGTATTACTAACGTCCAAACTCTCTATAAATGCATGAATTGATTGTTTATTGATAGAGTGATTGCCACGTGTCAGTCCCTTTAAAGCTTCGTATGGGTTTGGATAGTTTTCCCTTCTTAGCACGGTTTGTATTGCCTCTGCAACCACTGCCCAATTGTTTTCTAACTCATCCTGAATCTTAATCTCGTTCAGTAATAACTTTCCTAGTCCTTTATGCAAACTCTTTACTGCCAATAAAGTATGCGCTATTGGCACGCCAAGATTTCGTAGAACAGTACTATCCGTTAAATCTCTTTGTAAACGACTAATAGGAAGTTTAGCAGCAAAATGTTCTAACAGGGCATTAGCAATACCCAAATTACCCTCTGCATTTTCAAAATCAATGGGGTTTACCTTATGCGGCATTGCTGACGAACCTACTTCACCTTCTTTAGTTTTTTGCTTAAAGTAATCCATGCTTATGTACGTCCAAATATCCCTGCATAAATCTATCAGGATGGTATTGATACGTTTGATGGCATCGCAATGTGCAGCCAAATTATCGTAATGTTCTATCTGCGTAGTAAACTGCATCCGTTGCAAACCAAGGCGATTATCTACAAATTCATTCCCTAGTTTCACCCAATCCTTATCTGGAAAAGCAATATGGTGTGCATTAAAGTTGCCCGTGGCACCACCAAACTTAGCAGCATAAGGAATGTAAGAAAACAATTGTACCTGATTAGCCAAACGCTCTACAAACACCATTATCTCCTTGCCTAAGACTGTTGGCGAAGCAGGTTGCCCGTGTGTACGTGCAAGCATGGAAATACTTTTCCAGGTGGTGGCCAATTGATGTAAATCAGCCTGTAGATTTGTAATGGCGGGCAAATAATCCAACTCCATACAATGCTTCCAGCTAAGAGGGATGGCAGTATTGTTTATATCTTGAGAAGTCAATCCAAAGTGAACCCATTCTTTCAACGGCTCAATTCCTATTGCTTCAAAATGTTTTTTTATAAAGTATTCCACAGCCTTTACATCATGGTTGGTAATAGCTTCTATGTCTTTAATGGCTTGTGCATCTTCCAGACTAAAATCATCGGCTATGGCCTTTAGCTTTTGTTTTGCCTTAGGCGTTAGTTTAAACAACTTCTTATCAGCTAAAAACAAGAAATATTCTATCTCAATATATACCCGGTATTTGATGAGCGCAAACTCGGAAAAATAGTTTCCCAAGAAGTTTACTTGTTTACGATAGCGACCATCAATAGGTGAAATAGCAGTTAAATTGTTCAGTTCCATGCTGAAATTAAAGTTATGAAATACGAAGAATAATGATTAGGAAAGGTGCGAATGTACAATTACTCAATTTTAAGCGCAATAAAAATCTTTTCTTTGGCGCGATAAATAAAGGATATTGAAGAAAATAAAGGTAGGGGCAGTGAGTTATTTGAATACGAAACCCCTTTTGTACGGCATTAAGAGAAGTGAAATATTAGATAAGATTGAGTTGATAGAGGAATATCCTTCGGCAATTGCTTCCATGCTTTTGGAAGATAAAATAGATGTAGGCTTGGTGCCTGTTGCCATTATTCCGAAGCTAAAAGAAGCACACATCATTACCGATGTATGCATTAGTGCCGTTGGCGAAGTGGCTTCCGTTTGTTTGTTTAGCGAAGTACCCATTGAGCAAGTAGAAAAAGTTTTACTCGATTATCAAAGCCGAACTTCCGTAGCTCTTTTTAAGGTATTGCTGAAAGAATATTGGAAGAAAGAAGTAGTATTTGAGGATGCAAAACCAAACTATCAGCAGGACATAAAGGGGACTACTGCCAGTGTAGTTATAGGCGATAGGGCATTGGCACAACGTGCCATATCTCCTTATATTTACGATTTGGCAACCGCATGGCAGCAGCATACAGGCTTACCTTTTGTGTTTGCGGCGTGGGTGGCCAATAAACAGTTACCTCCTGACTTTATTTCAGCTTTTAATGATGCAAATCTCCTTGGCTTACAACATATTAATGAAGTGATTGCCGAGCAAGGCAATTACCCTACTTACGATTTAGAAACCTATTATACACAGAACATCAGTTATGAACTTACTGAAGAAAAAAGAAAAGGCTTGGCTTTGTTTTTAGAGAAACTGAGGTAATAGTAAATATTCTAATCAGCAAGCTTATAAATGTATTCCTCAATCTCTGCTTGTCTGGCATTGGCAAATCCCTTATCCTTTCCTATTTTTATAAACCCACATTTCTCTAAAACTCTTTGCGAGCCATAATTATCAAAGGCAACACCAGCATATAAGGGGCGGGTGAGTTCAATCATCAAAAAGGCTTTTAGTGCTGCAGTGGCAATTCCTTGTCCCCAAAACTTTTTATCAATCCAATAAGTAATCCCCGCTTCATCGTTCATTACAAACTTAGCCACGCTACCTACTATTTCTCCATCTACTTTTATGGTACGATTGTTTATCGAGGGGTCTGTTAAAAACTTGGAATACTTCTCAATATAGGCAGTCTTATCTGTTGGATCTTTAGCGGTAAACGCTGCCAAATAATTCGCTTCATTATCAACTTGAAACTGAAATAATGTGTTTAAATCTTCTTTAGTGGTTGCTGTTAATGTGATATGGTTGTTTGTCATTGTGTTGAAATATTGTGTAGAGTTTGTTATTTCGATGGAAGCATATTCTTACTAAGCAAAATTAATTAAACACGAACTAACGCCGCTGTTTTCTAATTGTACGTTATGGGTTGTTTATTGATGGGCTAAATAAGCCATGTTGAAGATATTATCGCTGGCTTTGTTTTATCCATTTCCAAGCTCCTTTCCAATAATTTGCTTTTCCTTTTTTCTGTCTGACCTACGCTTGTAAGACTTTTCCTTTGCTGCATACTTATTTTTATCACCATCAAAGTGCATATTACTTTCCACAAGCCAAGAACCTTGTCTTATCATAATTCCATTCCATACGCAAGTGTCTATACCACAAAGATGTTTTGAATAATTACCAAAATTCCTATGCTTGATTTTCTTATCTTCTAATATTCTTTGCTGATTTTTCCTAATATCGTCCCAAATTCTTCTTTCATCTCCTTTTGTTGTCTCCGTTCCTAAATACTCAACTTCAACAAATGTTTCTGGGTCTTTGAGCTGGAGAAAATCAAATGTCTTTTTAAAAATTCTATGCGAATAATCTCTAACAGCTAATTTATCGTTAAGTGTCAATTTTTCATTTTCAATGATTGAACGATACAGCCCCAGTGTATTAAAATCTTTGTATTTCTTATAATTATCAATATAAAAGAAATATTCGTCTTTAGTGAGCGTATTAAATTTTTGTCCTATTTCCATTTTGTAATTATTAATAACCATTCTTTATAACTAGCAATTAAGCTCCTTAGTATCAGATCCTTGTACAATTTCTCCGCTAAATACTTAGTTATTTAGTTATTTATCAATTGCTTCTTCACAAAACTAAGATAATTTATAATTGTAATCATACTCATCCAAAAAATAGAAAACACTTACTTCCTTCGTGGTGCATTTTACTATTTTCATCCAGCTATAAATATCATTTTCAACCAAAAAAACAAGACTTTATTACTGCCACAATCCCCTCCTCTCTCCCACAACACAAACAGCCTATCTGCCTATTTCTTAGCCATAGAAAAAAACTCCCTGAGCCTACTTTCCTATTACGTAACCACCTTCCTAAAACCTACAGGGTCGCTACGTAATCCGATAGCGGGTTCCTACAACTACTTTTTGCCCATTTCTGATTGAATAGTGGCTTCGGACAACACCTTTTGTCCACTATCCAATCCGATACCCCCTTTTTACAACTGCTTTTGCCTAGTATCCAATCCGATAGCGCCTCCGGCAAACCCACAGGGTCGGTATCGGATTTACTAGCACGTAAATGCAGTTGTTTTTGCTAGCTATCAGATTACTTATCGAGCCTGTGGGTTTTTAGGGATTGGGTAATAAATATTTTAGTTAATAAATCTATTACAAACCAATAACTTACAATCAAAATAGTTAATCAAAAAACTTTCTTTCATTTTCTCTTCAAAAGAAATCTTAGTAAAAAGGTATAGCTATCAGGCATAATAAACATAAAAATGATAAACAATAAGTTTTTAGGTTGCGATAAATAGCTTAAAATTGTTGAAATTAAATACTAGTATCAGGGTGTCAGCCTGAGCCTGTCGAAGGCGGAATGAAATGTTTAACAAGTTTGCATTTCGACAGGCTCAATGTGACAATCAGCTTCATTTTCGATGCGGAAAGTAGCTCAATCCAATTTCATCCTATATGGCTAGATAGAAATTCGCAATTACATTTATACCCTCAAAACATCATTATCACCAACTAATAGAAAGTTAGTTATAAAGTATCCTTTTTCACCCAATCCTCTAAACCCTAACAACATTATCCTTCCCCGAAAAAGCTTCACTTCTATCTAAACTCACAAAAACTGATATTTGCAGCTAAATAATTACGCTATCAGTCAGTCCGCAAACATATTGTCAACCCCCATCGAATACCTAAAAGGTGTTGGTCCACTGCGTGGCGATTCATTGAAGAAGGAACTGAACATATATACATTCGAAGATTTACTCAACCATTTTCCGCACCGCCACATTGACAAAACCAAGATTAATAAAATATCAGACATTCACTCCGAAACTGATTTCATTCAAGTGGTAGGACGATTGACACACTTAGAAGGGATTGGAGAATTTAGGTCGAGACGATTGGTGGGGCAACTGCAAGACGGTACAGGCATTTTGGAACTTGCTTGGTTTCAGGGTAGTAGTTGGGTAGAAAAGAATTTGCATGTGGGCACAAAATACTTAGTGTATGGTCGCACAGGCATGTTTAATAATAAACCACAGATAGTACATCCCGAAATAGAAGTGTATGTACCGGCACAAGCGGGTGCTAAAAACTTATTAGAACCGGTGTATCCTAGTACCGAAAAGCTAAAGGCTAAGAGTTTGGGGGGCAGACAAATTGGAACATTAACCAAACAATTGTTTACTCAACTGAAACCGAATGATATTGCCGAAAACATTCCTAACAATATATTGGAGGCTTTGAGGTTGATGCCAAGGCAAGAGGCTTACTTTAAAATACACTTTCCTTCATCACCAGAAGAATACGAAAGGGCATTAAAGCGGTTGAAGTTTGAAGAGTTCTTTGTGGCACAAGTGCGTTTGAACTTAGTAAGGCTTCAACGACATAGTTCTAGCAGAGGTGTATTGTTTGAAAAAGTGGGCTATTACTTTAATACATTTTATAATGAACATCTCCCTTTTCCACTAACGGGTGCACAGAAAAGAGTTTTAAAAGAAATTAGGGTGGATACGGCAAAAGGCTATCAAATGAACCGCCTTTTGCAAGGAGATGTGGGTAGCGGCAAAACAATTGTGGCACTATTGAGTATGCTGATAGCGGCAGATAATGGCTTTCAAAGTTGTATGCTTGCCCCTACTGAAATATTGGCACAGCAACACTTTAATGGCTTGAGCGAACTACTGGACGGACTTCCATTAAACATCAAATTATTGACCGGAAGTACTAAAATAAAACAAAGAAGGGAGATAAAAGCTGCGCTTGAAGATGGTTCGCTGCATTTTGTAGTAGGTACACACGCACTATTAGAGGATGCGGTTCAATTTAAAAACCTTGGTTTTGTAGTTGTAGATGAACAACACCGGTTTGGCGTAGCACAACGTGCTAAGATGTGGGAAAAGGCTACCATACCGCCACATATATTGGTAATGACGGCCACCCCCATACCTCGCACACTTGCCATGACTGCTTATGGCGACCTTGATTATAGTGTGATTGATGAATTACCGCCGGGAAGAAAGCCCATACTTACAGTACACAGAAATGAGATGGCAAGGGCTAGTGTGATGGAATTTATAAGGGGAGAAGTAGAGAAAGGAAGGCAGGCATATATTATTTATCCATTAATAGATGAAAGCGACAAGGTTAGCTACGAAGACCTGATGCAAGGTTATGAACAAGTGAAAAGCTTTTTCCCTGAGCCAAAGTATTTGATTAGTATGGTTCATGGACGACAAACGCCCGACATAAAACAAACTAATATGGACAGGTTTGTGCGTGGCGAAACAAACATTATGGTGAGTACTACGGTTATAGAAGTGGGTGTAAACGTACCCAATGCAAGCGTAATGGTGATAGAAAGTACGGAAAAGTTTGGTTTATCGCAGTTGCATCAGTTGAGAGGAAGAGTAGGACGAGGTAGCGAGAAGAGTTTTTGCATACTTTTAACGGGGAGTAAAGTAAGCAGGGAGGGCAAGGAACGTATCAATATAATGTGTGCTACCAATGATGGCTTTAAAATTGCTGAAAAGGACTTAGAATTACGTGGGCCAGGAGACATAGAAGGTACAAGGCAAAGCGGGGCTTTAAACTTTAAATTGGTTTCTCTGGTAGATGATAAAGAAGTTTTGGAAAAGGCAAAAAGCATTGCAGAAAAGCTAGTGACCGAAGATGAAAAGTTAAATATGACCGAAAACTTACCCCTCAAAAGCTTTTTACAGCAACAAAAGGGAAAGACAGGCTGGAGCAAGATTTCTTGATTGAGAAAATGACTTTACTTTACCACCAATAACATGAGAATGCAGTTTAAATTTATATCGACTTTTCTATTCATAGTGGCTTTACTGCTTGCCACCACCAATGTCTTCTGCCAACAAAACTTAGAGTTTATAGAAAACAAAGGACAATGGGATAAAACTATTTCATTTAGAGGAGAATTAACTACGGGTGCCTTCTCACTAAAGGCTGATGGTGGTTACCGTTTAATGCAATATGATACGACCAATTTAAAAGGACTATATAACAAAATTCATCCGCATAATTTACCCGTTGAAGCATCGGAGAATAGGGACGAAACCAATATTGTAGAAGACTTTAACTACACTTTGAAAGGCCATGTTTATGAGGTAAAGTTCGTGAATGCAAACCCTTCCCCTATTGCTCTGCCGGATAAACAAATAGAATGTTACAACAACTATTTCATTGGAACAGATTCTACAAAGTGGGCTGGAAATTGCAGAATATTTAATGCAGTAACTTACAAAAATTTATACCCAAACATAGACATTCGATACTATACCGATAAAGGCAACATTAAATACGACTTTATCATTCATCCCGGCGGCAACCCTAATGACATAATCATGTACGTAGATGGTGCGGATAACTTGGGGGTACGTAAAGGACAACTTGCTATAAAAACTTCTGTTGGAGAAATAAGAGAAACTATTCCTTCTAGCTTTCAATTCAATAATAGAACTGGCAGAAAAGAAGTATCCTGTAGTTATAAAGTAAATGGAAACATTGTTCACTTTAATGTTCAGTCGGCTATTGAAAAAGATGCCACGCTCATTATCGATCCTCAATGGATATTTTCTACGTTTACTGGTAGTCGTTCGGACAATTGGGGTTATTCAGCAACCTATGATGCTGCAGGAAATTTCTATGCAGGGGGTATTGTATTTGGTGCAGGATTTCCAGTTACTAACGGTGCGTTTCAACAATCATTTGCAAAAGGTAACGGTGGAACCGGTGAAAGCTCAGGAGGATTCGATATTGGCATCATGAAATTTAACGCTTTAGGTACTGCGAGGGTTTATGCTACTTATCTTGGAGGATCAGGTAATGAATACCCGCATAGTATGGTAGTAGATGCCAATAATAACTTGATAATTTCGGGTAAAACTACTTCGGCAGATTACCCAGCCAATAGAGAGCACTTTGGCACAAGTACACCGAGTAGTGCTAATTTCGATATCATTCTTACCAAACTGAATGCCTCAGGAACTGCCTTGGTTGGCTCAATGGTTATTGGTGG
Source organism: Chitinophagaceae bacterium (assembly GCA_947381435.1). Classification (GTDB taxonomy): domain Bacteria; phylum Bacteroidota; class Bacteroidia; order Chitinophagales; family Chitinophagaceae; genus Parasediminibacterium. The sequence continues at coordinate 12,992 of CANCVE010000065.1, read as the reverse complement.
CGCAGGAAATGACGGTGTAAATGTGGGTAACAAGTATTCCTCCCCTTATGGACCACAATCTATCAGACTAAACTATGGAGACGACTCCCGTAGTGAGGTTATTGTAGACAGTATCGGCAACATATATTTAGCTTCTTGTACCCAATCCCTCAATTTTCCGGTAAAGAATGCCATTCAAATTAATCATAGTAGCAACACCACAGGTTCTTATAATCAGGACGCTATTATATTAAAGACATCTCCAGATTTAAGTGACATATTATTCAGCACCTATTTAGGTGGTAGTGGCGATGATGCGGCCTTTGTTTTGGCTTTCGATCCTACTTCAAACACACTGGCAGTAGCCGGTGCTACTACTAGTAGAGATTTTCCTGGAGATACTATCAACACCTTATTCCCTCACTATAAAGGCGGCCAAACGGATGGTTTTATTACCTTAATGAGTACAGATGGAAGTAAACTTTATCACACAAGTTATTTAGGTACATCCGGAAATGATATTGTGTTTGGTGTACAATACGACAAAGTAGGCTACCCTTACATTGTAGGAACTACAACAGGCAATTGGCCTGTGGTAAATGCCAATTTTAAACAAGCAGGTGGCAAACAATTTATTGCTAAACTACAGAAAGACCTCAGTGGATTTGTTTATTCTACCACTTTTGGTACAGGAAATTCTATTGCCCCTAACATTTCCCCGATAGCATTTCTAGTAGATCGTTGCGAAAACGTGTATGTTTCTGGATGGGGAGGAAAGGGTAATACCATTCAAAATTATTCTAGTGCAGGTACGCTTGGCTTATCTGTTACAAATGACGCTATTAAACGTTCTACCGATGGAAGCGACTTTTACTTCTTTGTATTAGAGCACAATGCCAATAGCCAATTGTACGGTAGTTTTTTTGGACAGGATGGAGGTAGATACCCAGACCATGTAGATGGCGGCACTAGCAGGTTCGACAAAAATGGGGTAATATATCAGGCACTTTGCGCTAACTGCGAAGGAGGAGCAGTATTCCCAACTACAGGCGGCGTTGCATATCCTAATAACGGTTCTCAAGGTTGTAACCTTGCTGCGGTAAAGATTGCTTTCAACTTGGCTGGTGTTGGTGCTGAGATAAGGTCAAAAATAAAAGGTATTGCAGGCAAGATTGTAGGCTGTGTTCCTTTAACAGCAACTTTTTCTGATGCCATCGGAGAAGGTAAAACATATCAGTGGGATTTTGGCGATAACTCGGGCAAGGTTACCACCACAAAACCTACCATCAATCATACTTTCAACGATGTTGGCTCTTACAGAGTTTCGTTAGTATCAATTGATTCATCTGCCTGCAATATTGCAGATACATCGAGTGTAGTATTAAAAGTGGCAAACAATGAAGCCATTTTAAAACTCAGTGCTAGTAAAACTGGCGACTGTAGCTCTAAAATTTATCTATTCGATAATGCAAGTTCTGCACTTAGCCCGTTTAAAAGTAACAGCTTTACCTTGTATTTTGGCGACGGTACCCAACAAGACATTTCCGCACAAACTATTTCGCATACCTATCCCGCAGAAGGAACTTACAAAGCCAGTCTGTGGTTAAATGATGCCACTTATTGCAATGCCCCTGATTCTATACAATACATTGTGCGTATAGCACAAAACGTAAAAGCTATCATTACTACAGATGCTATTGGATGCGCACCTTATGATGCTACAATTATAAACAGTTCTCTTGGAGGAGAAATATTCAACTGGGATTTTGGAGATGGCTTAAAATATACTGGAGCTGATATAAACTTAAGCCACCAATATAAAGATACCGGTACTTATGTCATTGAGCTGGAAGCTATTGACAATTCTACTTGCAATAAAATCAGCAATACATCATTCCCAATAACGGTACAGCCAAAGCCTGTTGCGGCATTTAGTTTTTCTCCCAATCCACCTAAAGCAAACACAGATATTGTGTTTACCAATCAATCTATTGAAGCAAAGAACTATATCTGGATATTTGATGATGGTGACACTTTGATAACTTCAAATGCAAGCGATCCAATTTCACACACGTTTAATGCTAGCCAAACTTACAGGGTAACACTCATTGCACTGAGCGAAAGTGGCTGTGCAGATACTATCCAACACGATATTAAGGCATTAGTAACCCCAATTGCGGATGTGGCAAACGCCATAACACCCAATGGAATTAATAGAACAGTACAAGTGAGGGGTTATGGTATTGATAAAATGAAATGGGTAATTTATAACCGATGGGGGCAAAAAGTATTTGAAACAAGCAATGTAAATGATGCGTGGGATGGCAAACTAAACGGACAAATATTGGCGCCAGATGTTTACACATACACACTCGATGTTACGTTTACAAGTAGAGACCATATTAAAAAAACAGGAGACATAACCTTATTAAAGTAAATGAAAGCCGCCTACTATATATTACTTATTTTACTTGGTTGCATTGGCATAACCTCTGCACAGGGATTACATTTTTCACAATACTTCAATGCCCCTTTATTGGTAAATCCTGCAAATGCAGGCTTTAATCCAGATTTTGATTACCGTATTGGAGGGAACTATCGCAATCAGTGGGCAAACGTCGCATCCACTCCTTATCAAACTTCTAGCGCATGGGGTGATGTTCAGGTGCTTACTGGTAAACTTCAAGATGGCTGGGTAGGTCTTGGCGCCACACTCTTTAAAGACCAAGCTGGCAGCGGCAGCCTTACAAGTACACAAGGTTATGCCTCAGTGGCTTATCACCAAATGCTCGGTACGGCCAGTTTGCTTAGCTTGGGCGTAAACCTAGGTGTGGTTAATAAGAGCATTGATGCTAGCAAACTAACCTTCAATAATCAATGGAATGGAGAGTTCTTTAATACTAGTTCACCAGTGGATGGAGGTGAGAACTTTACCCGAAATAACATATCCTATTTCGATATGCAAATCGGTTTAAACTATGCTTGTTTTGTATCAGAAACCGTATATCTGAATTTAGGCTTTAGTGCCATGCATATCAATAAACCTAGCGAAAGTTTCTTTGCCGACAATCGCAGCGTTGATGCAACAGTTCCCTTACGTTCAACCTTTTTTGTGAACAGTAGTTTTAAGATTCAGGACCTATGGATACTGAATCCTAATATTTATTTCAGCAAATCTGGCGGTAATAATGAGACTGTTTTGGGGATGAATGCCAATAGAAACATTAGTGAAGATGGTAGCAAGCAACTCATTATGGGTTTGTATTACCGTTACAAAGATGCTTTTATACCTACAATAGGTTATCAACTGAATGATTTAAAAATGACAGCCAGTTATGATATAACTGCATCTAGCCTAGCAAGCTTTAATAGTAGTATGGGGGCTTATGAGCTTACAATCATGAAAAGTGGTTCTTTCGATAGAACACACCCTATCAAATGTCGTTCTCCAAAGTTCTAGAGTAATAGTTGTTAGTGATTAGTTATTAGTTATTAGTTATTAGTATTTTGAATTTTATTTTATCTAATCACTATTTCTTAAAATGAATTTTACTACAGCTTCTCAACAATGTATATTTCTAACGTATGACTTATCATTAACAACTAATCACTTCCTAATATCTGCATTTTCGTACACTTCTTTACTTCCACCATTTATACCTACTTCCACCATTTTGTGAGCTAAAACCTTTGATGTAACACCAATATTTGGATATATAAAAGCAACAGGCTTATATAAGAGCCTCATGATACCATAAAAAAAGTTAGGTTCTCTTCTTGGGGTTACCGGATAAATGTAACCAGGCCTGAAGATATAAGTATGCCCAAAATTCAGTTTCAGCAATCTATTCTCGGCAATGCCTTTTGCCTTAGCAAACAGCACTTTACTCTTTTCAGTACTATCGGCACCTTGCCCACTTAGAAAACAAAAGGTAGCAGTGGGACTTTTATGTTTCAAAGCCTCGCTAAAAGCCTTTGTAAAATCGATAGTAACCTTATTAAACTGCTCAGTTGGTACTTGCCCAGTATATACACCGATGCAATAAAAGCATACATCTTGGTTTTGAAAGTGCTTTTCTATGGGCGAATAATCTGTAAAGTCCGAATGAATTACTTCAATAAGTTTAGCATGTTTAAAGCTTAATGACATCCTTGTAATGCAGGTTACACTACCCACATCCGCTCTATCTAAGCATTCTTGCAGTATCAATTTTCCAATCATGCCATTGCTTCCTGTTATTATTACTTTCTTCATAGTGGCGAATTTACTGATCTACAACTACAAACTAGAAGCTAATTCTATAAACGGAAAGACGACTAAAGATTAGAAATAGGGGATAAGGGGTTATGAGATATAAACAAACGATTAATGTTGAGTGTCTAATATCTCCCATCTATTTGTAACGTTAACGCATATTTTATTTTGTAGAATCTCATATCTCTTTTAATATTAAACCATTATAATTACGAATTGTCTTTAACTTTTGACGTGCATAAACAAAAAGAAAAGAGTTAATCATTTCTAAATTTATCCACACGGTAATTCTTTCAATTTTAAAGCGGCTATTTTAGCCATAATTAAAAACAGTTTTCTCATGTTTTATTTACTGCAAGTTACTAATACCATTGCCGATACAACTGCTAAGGCTATAGCGAATGCAATACCCGTTGTAGAAAAGATTTCTATGTGGGATCTGCTTCAAAAAGGTGGTTTCATAATGTACCCTCTTTATTTTCTACTAGTAATAACCCTTTTTGTTTTCTTCGAAAGATTGATTGCTATCAGCAAAGCATCCAAAATGGATGCTGGTTTCATGAGTGTTATTCGCGATAATATCATTTCTGGAAATATTGGAGCTGCAAGAAATCTTGCTAAAGGTGCCAATAATCCAGTTGGGAGAATGATTGATAAAGGTATTCAACGCATTGGTAAAAGCATTGATGCCATTGAAAAGAGCATGGAAAATGTTGGAAAACTAGAAATGTACAAAATGGAGCGTAACCTCTCTATCTTGTCATTAGTTTCAGGTATTGCGCCAATGTTTGGTTTTCTAGGTACTATTATAGGTATGGTACAGTTGTTTTATGGTATTGCCTCTACTGGCGAATATACTTTAGGTACTATTGCGGGTGGTATCTACACCAAGATGGTTACTAGTGCATCAGGATTAATTATTGGTCTAATTGCTTATGTTGGCTATAACTTCTTAAGTACTCAGATAGATAAGACAGCCAATAAGATGGAATCAGCAAGTGCCGATTTTATTGATATGCTTCAAGAGCCTACCCGATAATCTTTTAACCAAACTCATCGTTTTATCATGAACATTCGTAAAAGATTAAGAGCTCACCCAGAAGTGCATACAGGAGCTTTGAATGATATATTGTTTATCCTTTTGCTATTCTTTCTTATTGTTTCTACATTGGCTAACCCTAATGTGATAAAGGTTTCTAACCCTAAGGCCAAGAGCGATACAAAGGCAAAGCAAACTGTTGTAATTACGGTAGATAGAGATCAGAAATTATATATTGGGCAAAAGCCAGTAGCATTGGATAGTTTGGAAGGCGAATTGAAAACCTATCTTGCCAATGAAACTGATAAGCCATCTGTTGTTATAAATGGGGATAGTACTTCACATTTGGGTACAGCAATCAAGGTTATGCAGGTAATTAAAAAGTTGGGTGCTACACCCGTAATGGCTGTGGATAATAGTGGAGTAAAATAAAGCTGTAGTAAATTTACTACTTAAATGGTAGAAAAATACCTATGTATTTGTTCTTTTGTTTAATTCATCTTTGCAGCGTCCCGTTTTAATATCTCCTTTTAGAAAGACTCCTGCTAACAGTTAGGATTTTCCCTTTAACCTTATTGAAATTAATTATAGCAACTGTGTTTATCGCACAGTTGCTTTTTTTCTTCTATCCATTTCTTTCTTAATAAGGTTAAGTTCCTTTCCTGAATTTCCGCTCACACTTCTGTTTTCCTGAGCACGCCTCATCAGATAAGGTATTACATCTTTTATTGGTCCGAAAGGAAGGTATTTACTAACCAAATAACCCGCTTTTGCTAGGTTGAAGCTTATATTATCGCTCATCCCATACAACTGGGAGAAATGTACATGAGGATGATTAGGTTCAATGCCATTTTCGTTTAATAATTGGGTTGCCAACATATTACTACTTTCATTGTGCGATGCTACTACAAATGCTATGTTACTCAGATTGCTTATGCAGTATTTAAGTGCAGCATCGTAATCCTTGTCAGTGCTTTCTTTATTAGGTTGAATAGGACAAGGATAATTCCTTTGTATTGCTCTAGTCCTTTCTTTTTCCATATAAGCTCCACGAACAAGTTTTACGCCTAGAATAAAATTCCTTTGTTTGGCAATATTGTGCGATAAGCGCAAAAAGTTCAGCCTATCCTCTCTATATAGTTGTATGGTGTTATAAACAATTGCTTCATCAATATTAAATTCTTCCATCATTTCAATGGACAATCTATCTATTGGGTCTTGTAGCCAGCTTTCTTCTGCGTCTACTACAACTGCTATTTTATGTTTTGCTGCGGCCTCACAAATTCTATACATTCTATCGCATACGTTATCCCAGGCTGCTTGTTCTTCTTCATGGTCATGAATGCCACTACGCAAGCGTGGTGCTTCGTTCATGGTTTGTAAAAGTTCTACGCTTGCAATGGCAGATATTTTTACACTTATAAAAGGTATATTAGGTTGGGTGGAAGCATATTTTATCACACCAATAAATTCGTTGGTTGCTTTCTCAAAGTTTTCGTCGCCTTCCTTGCCTTCAATTCCATAGTCTAGAATAATTTTTACGTTATACTTATTTAGAGTAGCAGCCAATGGGGCAGTAGCAATCAATGATTCTCCACCTACAAATTGTTTGAAAATAGTTTTGCGAACCATTCTATTCACTATCGGAAGCCCACATTTCATTAATAGGGGAGTGGCTCTTGTGGCAATAGGAACAAACAACGGATAGCCCATTGTTTTAAATAAAAAGTGAGAAAGCTTTAAGTCTTTATCACTTTTATAAGCAAAGGCATTTTCTACGTTGTCAAAAGATAAATCAGTCATACTCAAAATCGGGGTTTCTTTAGCAAAATTAGCTTTATGCTGCAATCGTGTTGTGTTTAGTTAGCAATCCTATGTTAATAAATATTGTATTTACCGCTAAGGGTATTTTTTTATAAAATTTATTTGCTAAAAAAAGGAGTGAATGCCTCATAATCAACAAAAAGCCCCTCTATTACCGAGGGGCTCATTCACAAAACAAAATCTGTACCTAAAATTAGTACTTACTATTTTTTAGCAAATAAATGCACACTAATTTGTACATCGTCTGCAAGATTACCCTTAGGATCATGGCTCATACCGAAAGCTGTTCTATCAATTGAGAAAGAAGCTTCTGCAAATAGTTTTTTATCATCAATACCACGAATGTTTGCAGTAAACTTTACAGGCGCAGTAATACCTTTTAGTGTAAGAATACCGTTTATGTCTGCTTTATTAGCACTCACATAGTTTACGCTAGATATAGAGAATGTAGCACTAGTGCTTTTTGAAACATCTAAGAAATTAGGAGATTTTAAATGGTCGGAAAGCATATCTGGAGAGCCATCAGTAATTTTTAAAGAATTGATGTCAACAGTAAAGCTACCACCAGTTATTTTACCACCTTCTACATTTATTTCACCATCTTTCAACGAAAAGAAACCTGTATGGTAGCCTTCAGATTTGCTACCTATAAACTCTACTTTACTTTTAGCGGTATCTGCACTGTAAGCATCGCCAGCTTTTTTTGTAGTAAAAGAATAAATGCCCACCGTTGATGCTACTAGAGCTACAGCCAAAATAATTTTTTTCATAAAAGTCTTTTTATTTGTTTAATAATTTAATTGGGCGCAATGTATATAACAATACTATATCATTAATGTGCACTATTGTTAATATTCCCAAAAACAGAAAATAGCTGTCGATAGTTAAAAGTCGTAAGCAAAAGTCGTAAGCAAAAGTCGTAAGCAAAAGTCGTAAGTTGAAAGTCGTAAGTTAAAAGTCGTAAGTCGATAGTTGTAAGTTAAAAGTCGTAAGTTAAAAGTCGTAAGTTGAAAGTCGTAAGTTGAAAGTCGATAGATGTAAGTCGTAAGATGATAGTAAAAAGAAAAAGAGGCGGTAGGGAAGATAATACTTCTCAACTGCCTCTTTTATTTAATACTATTAACTTAAGACTTTTAACTATTGACTAGCCACTAACCACTAACAACTAATAATTACCCTAAACTCCCTTAATTGCAATTGGTATAATTGGACTCCAATTGCCTATCTGCAAGTTTTGGTAACGGTAAATAATTTTGTACCGCCAAATTACGTCTGTGCCCGCAGGAGGCAACGGTGTCAAATCCATATAATTAGGAGAGGTGCTTACATCAAAACGAATGAATCCTGTGCCAGTATCTTTCCAAATTTCAAAGCCATCATAGCCCTTAATGGTGCAATGCAATAGTGGATGTCCTCCACCTGCCATTTTCAAACTAAAGTTTGGCGTTCCTTCACCAAGCAAAACCGTTACATCTTCTGCAAAAACACCCAATATTTTGGCAGTGGCTTCCGTCATGCCATTATCTACACAATCTTGAAGAATTTCTTTAAACAATGATTCAATGTTTGCTTCACAAAGTACCGGCAATGTTTCAGGATAAGTGGGCATTGTAGGAAAAGCCGTTAACACTTCTCCATTATTTCCCCACCTAAGCAAATTTTTGTACGATGTAAAGCCCGTACCAAAAGTTGCCAACTTTTCTTGCTGCGGAAAAATAACCTGCACCACTGCATTGCCTTTATTAAGCCTTACCATTTTTGCGGGTAAAACATTCAATTCATCAATGTATGTAGGATATAAATTGCAAAAATTTCCTAGTTGTATTCTAAATTTTGTGTCAGTCTGTTCAACGTAAGTGTGAATCATTTTTATTGTTTTGTTTACCTTTTTGGGGTAAATAGTGATTAAATATTATTTTTTATAACCAAAACCCGCTTTTAAAGGTCAGATTTCAGATTTAAAAACCATTTTCTTGGGAATAAATTCATTTTATTTGAGAAAAAACCGTTTTTCTGAGATTAAATTCATTTTTTCGGCAGGAAAATCATTTTATTTCCCGAAAAACCATTTTTCTGGCAGAAAAATCATTTTCTACGCAGGAAAACCATTTTTTTTCGCCGAAATCAACCCAATAAACCCGTAAATAAATAATGAAAAGAAAAGTAAGCGTTAAGCTTTATACTATGATGAGGCTATGCAGAAACAGACTTTCTATTGATATTCTGTTTCAAAGAAGTAACAAAAGTATAGGTATTGATATTCTTTGAAGATTTATTTTTGAGGGAGGGGATGGGCGCATAAAAGTTTTTCGCTCTATAAATTATGTTGCGAATGTAGAGACGCATATCAATGCGTCTTAAAAGCGAAAATCTTTTATGCACCCCTACCACTTATTAAAAGTTGCTTTGTAAGTAAATAGGTACATTTGTATAACTAAAATTATTTAGCAGTTGCTTTTAAAAATGTTTTATGCACAGAAATGCACCGATAATAATAGTGGAAGATGATCTTGATGACCAAGACACATTAAAAGAAGCCTTTGAAAATTTGAAATATCCAAATGAATTACTTTTTTTTGGAGATGGACAAGTTGCCTTCGATTTTTTGAATAACACCAACATACAGCCCTTTTTAATATTGTGCGATATAAATATGCCTAAACTAAATGGGTTTGAATTGAAAAGAAAATTGAAAGAATCTCGTGAAACTGATCTTAAATGTGTACCCTATTTATTTTTCTCTACAGCCAACATTCAAAAAATTGTGAGTGAAGCCTACAGCTTATCATCCGTGCACGGTTTTTTTGTAAAGCAAAATGGTGGAACTTGAAAAAACCATTAAAATAATCATGGACTATTGGACAAGATGTGTTGTGCCAAGAAGCTACAAAAATTGAGTTGTATAGCCTGCAGAAAGTTGTTTGCGAAAAAGGATTAGTAATATTTTTTGCAGCAAAAACATTGCTAATCATCATCTAATCCATAAATAGCCAACTAATTACCTACACTTAGAAAATCGGGGTACTGCTTCATGATTCCCGCCATGGATTGATTGGTTGCTTGGTTTGCAATAAATGAAAGATATTAGTTAATGGAGGGATTCTCATTTGCTGTTTATACATCTTAAATCGTAGCGGGATGTGAAACAAGCTATGAAATCATAGCAATAATAATCACTACCTAGAGAAATAAGGGTGTTGAAAAAAATTGCTGATAACTTATGGCTTGGGATAACTTACAGGAAAATTGGGAAAAATGAGAATATGCGTTGTATTTGGGCTATTTTGATTGCTGTATAAATAACATTGCTAAGGTGGTAAACATTAACTGTAAAATATTTTAAGTAAAATATACTTTATTTAATCATTTTACCTTTTTTTGTATAAATACTTTTGTCAGATGAAACTAAATATTCAAACTTTAAATATTGCCCTTTTTGCATTTATCCCTTGTATTCTTTATTCCCAAGGTACTACAAATTACCAACAATCAGTAAATGGGGGTACAGTTTATGGATATAAAATAATGTCAGACAATTTACTGACTCTAGAAGAAAGAGAAGCCGCTAAATATGTTCAGAAAGCGAAGTCTTACAGGACTTCTAAGATTTATGATTCCTCCTTTTTCTATTTTCGGAAAGCATTAAACCTCACTCCAAAAGACGGCGCAACTTATTATAGACGGGCTTCTCTAGAACAAGAATTATATCAATACAGAGCAGCCTTGGCAGATTTTGATTCCGCTGTAAAGTATAAGCAAGACCAGTCTAATCTCTATTTCAATAGAGCATTTATGCATTTGAAATTAAAAAATTACCAAGCCGCCATTGATGATTATACTGTTGAAATAAATAAATGGTCAAGATATACAAATGCATACATAAACCGGGCAATTGCAAAAAGAAAATTGGGCAGGTATAAAGAAACATTAGATGATTATGATACCATTTTAAAAATTTGGCCAACTAATACGCTTGCACTTAATAATAAAGCATGGGTACATCTTTTTTTAGGTGATACTGTAGAGGGAATGGCAGGATTGAAAAAAACTTTATTGATTAATCCCCTTTACAAAAATGCACTTGATACAAGAGTATATGCAATATATAACCTAGCTGATTATGAAGACTGTATTGTAGAAACAAATGATGTATTGGCCAAACTAAAGCAATTAGAGTGCGACTATTATATAAGGGGTAAGGCAAGTAATAAGTTGCATCACTACGAAGAATCTATAGCTGATTACAATAAAGCATTGGACGAACATCAAATTAATCCGGCAAGACTAGATGGCAGTCATGAACAAATACCTGTTTATGCAAATACAGCAAAAGCCGAATCGGAGATTGCTTTGGGAATGCTCGATTCCGCTATTCTACATTGTACAATAGCTATTAATTTAGATTCTAGTTATAAACAAGCATTTAATACTCGTGGGTTAGCTTATTACTTACAAGGAAAATATAAGAAGGCTCTAAAAGATTATGATGCCGCAATAGGAGCAAAAGAAGAGGATAGCTCTATGTATCAGCCAATTTACCAATATAGGGATGAGGCAAAAAATGCAAGTAAATCTCCATTGATATATGTGGAATGGTTATCACCAAGAGATGATATAAATAATACTTATAAAGGGACATTGTTTGTGGCAGGACAAAAAGAGATGAAGCTAAAATTGAGAATTAGTTCTGCATCGATATTAACTCAGGATAAGATTTTTTTATATCAGAATGGACAAATAGTTGATGCTAATAAAGTGCAAATTAGTATGAAGCCATTGCATTCTTTTAAGTTGAATTACGAGTATGAAATAAATACACTTGTTACCTTACCTCCTTATGTATGCACGTTTAAGGTTGGGTATGAAAATAATTATTCGCAGATACTTACCATTTCTCCAGATTTGCTACCTACTTATAATTCATCCGATAAAGCATTTTACTCTTGGACAGGGTTTCCTGAATAGTATTGATATTATTCTTCGTTGCAGTAATAACTACTTGTTTGATATTATTGGCAGAATGCTTATTAATTGGGTTGTAATCTGAAGAGTTTTATCAGTACGATAAAAAAAGATCAAGGGATTGTTAGATAAATAGGTACTATACAGCAATACTTAAAACATAATTTTATATTTGACATCATAAAACAATAATAATATGGCACAGATTAATCCGCACATTAATTTTAATGGTAATGCAGAAGAAGCATTTACCTTTTATAAATCAGTATTTGGTGGTGAATTTGCGAAGATTATTCGCTTTAAAGACTTGGAAATGCCTGGCATGACATTGTCAGATAAGGAAGCACAAAAAATAATGCACATTGCGCTACCCATAGGGAAAAATGTGTTGATGGCAAATGATGTCCCTGACTTTATGGGGCCGACAAATGAAAACGAAAATAGAAGTAAAATTTCCATCAGCGCAGAAAGTAGGGAAGAGGCAGATAAACTGTTTAATGGCCTTTCGGAAGGCGGACAAATAGAAGCGCCCATTGGTGATAGCCCTTGGGGTTCATATTTTGGTATGTTTAGAGATAAGTTCGGTATTGAATGGATGGTAGATTATGACCCAAACTATATTATTCAGTAATTGGCGAACCATAAATTTATACCCAATTTGACAGGGACGCTATTCAATTATGTTACAGAAGCATCGCATTCTCCCTTTGTTGTCTTCCTGACAATTTATAAAAATTAACTTTAAGCCAATATTTAAAATAATTTAATAATAATCCAATTGTATTGCTATTTTTCTTGAATAAAACAAAGTTTATTTAATAAAAATGTAGATTTTATTGCATCAAGTTTAAAAAATAATGTATTATTAGTTTTTTTAACGTGAAAAATTGCTTTGGTAATAACTGCATTTTTTGTAATTTTTATTTCTTGGTT
>CANCVE010000064.1 GCA_947381435.1 Chitinophagaceae bacterium | reverse complement strand
TCAAATCAACCCATTAAAACAGAAAGATTATGGAAGAATTATTATCGAAAAAAACCTACTATTGTAAACCAATTGCAGGATTAAAAACACCTGTAAACTTATTACAGGATTAGCTAACAAACATGTAAACTTTTTTTAGGACGAGACACTTCCGTTTCCCATTCTCCATTTCTCCCCTTCGGGAGGATAAGGGGAATAAACAAAAAAAGGTCAAAAGCCACCACTCCTTCAACCGCCAACTTTCAACCTCTTTCTTCTCCATAATCCATCCTCCATGCTTGCCCTTCTCTTTTGGAGAAGGGTTGGGATGAGGTCTAATCCCCAAACCTTACAATTCCCGTTCCTGCCGTTTCCCGCCTAACCACTAATAACTAACCACTAATAACTAAATCGGCATCAATGCCACCGCCCTCGATGTTATCTTTCCCAATACAAACTCAACAATCACAGTATAAGTTACAAAACCTACTTTCGAACAAGTTACGTGATATGTCCCCGGCTTAATCCTATCTATCAGCGATTGTCCAGCAATGTCCGACAAGCCACTCCTTGCAATCTCCACTATTGTTACCAAAACTCCTTCCAACATTTCTCCTGTAGCAGCATTATTAATAGATACACCCAAACCTGTAGCCTTATTTCCTAACGAACTTATCGCACGCGACAAATGATAAGCCTCCACCATTTCCGCATCCGTGTCTTCATATTCAGGCACTAGCAAGTCATCAATTATTCCCAGATAGGCATCACATTCATTTATAAGTACCTCAATTTGCCCTGTAGCAACTGCCCTAGTTGTTATCGCTTGTTTGGGAGTACCAATTTCAGTCGAAGCTAAATCAATCGCAGTAGTAATGGCTGTCACATCCGCAGCAACAATTTTATAAGCCGTCAAGCTAAAAATGTTGGTGTTCAAAGCTGTTTTTATCGTTGTCAGAGAATTAATCACAACCGATTGCGTCATTTCCCCAAATGTATATGCCTGTACGTCAAACAAAGCTTCCAGTGTAGCATTACCTGTATTCTTTGCCCAAGCCCTCGCTTTTCTTGCCGATTTTACAGTCAATTTAATGGCAGCATCCAAATTTGTGTCTTTTGTCACAGCCACCCCACTTATTTTTAGTCCCTGTTTGCCAATCTCTGTTTGCAACTTATCGTATGAACCCTTAAAGCCTGTTATTTCAGTTGCCAACTGTATAAATGTGGTAAATGCTACTTCATATTTGTTAAAAAATAGTATCATCGCTATAAGCATATTCACTTTAGCTGTTTGTCTCTTTGTCATTTTATTAAATTTTGTGTTATACCCCCTCGCTTTCTAAGATTCTACAATATTTCCCTTCTCAAACCCTAAGTGCTTCTTTAAGTCTTAGTGTCTTTGCAGTAATTTAATTTGCTTATTATCAAGCTAAAGAAGATTTAATCGGATGAAAAAGGTGTTTTAAAACCTCATTTTAGGTGTAAAAAGGCATTTTTTAATGTAAGGGAGGGTTTTCCTACTGAGAGATGCGGTAAAGACATTGTAAAACCCGATAAAGCAATTGCTACATGCAATAAAGACTTTGACAGATGCGATAAAGTTATTGTAAGATGCAATAAAGCTATTGTCAGACGCAATAAAGTCATTGTAAGATGCAATAAAGCTTATGTCAGATTCAATAATTTCTTTGTAAAACGCAATAATTCCCAAGTAGTACATTCTCCCCCAAAAATCACGGCGGACAATGAATAGAAGATGCCAACAACAGCAGGTTGAGCAGGTATTTATGAATTGAAGAATAGATAACAATCATTTTCATAATAGAAAAATCTTAATGCAATACTACGCAAAGCATTATTGGTAGGGCAATAAGGTTCATACCAAAACTGTATATCAATTAGAGTTTGTAAACTCTTTTGTACCTATTAAAAGCCAATTGGTTTCACAAAAGCCTTGTAAACTCATAACTCATAATTGATATCTAATATCTCATAACTCATATCTAAATGCTATTTCGTTAACTTTGAAATCGCACCAATCAAGTTCATACATGCTTAAACATCTAATTTCTTTTCTTTTTTCACTGATAATAAGCCATTGCAGTATGGCACAACAGAACTTTTCGGCTGTAGATGATTGGCTACGCAATAACATTCATGAGATTGGTGGAAGAGGAGTAATAATGGTTTGGAAAGATGGAAAGATTGTACATAGCCACACCGAGAATGCGTTGAACATTCGAGAAAAGATGGTAATAAAATGGGCTGCCAGAAAACAAGGGCGCAATGTGGACGAAGAGTTGCAAGACTTTACTCCCTCTACCCCGAAACCCATTGCCAGTTGCAGCAAATGGTTGTCGGCAGCGGTAATTATGACTTTTGTACAGGAAGGAAAGCTCGGTTTGGATGATACCATTGGCAAATACTTACCCATCATGTCGCAAAACGGAAAGGGAAACTTCCGTATAAAAGATTGTTTAAGTCACCTTACGGGAATAAAAGCACCACCATTAAAGGAGGCACTTGCAGAGCAAAAAGAGTTTAATACAATGTATGATGCCATGCAAAATATTGCCGCATTGCCAATGGAAGGAGAGCTTGGAAAAACGTTTCATTATAGTAATATAGGCTTGCAGATTGCTGCGGCAATTGTAGAAAAGATGAGTGGACAAAAGTTCGAAAACCTTTTTCAACAGCGCATTGCGCAGCCATGTGGGATGACGCACACCACTTTTGGAAATAAACCCGTGGCTTTGCCAGCAGGAGGTGCGGTGGGTAGTGCCGAAGATTATTTGCAGTTTCTCAGCATGATATTGAACAATGGAAAATATAAGGACAAACAAGTTCTGTCGAAACAGTCTATTATTGCCATGCAACACAACTATGCAAAGGGCGCAACGGTCGCTTATGCACCCGAAGAAGCGGGCGAATGGGGCTATGGTTTTGGCGAGTGGACGATGCAAGAGGGAGGCGTGGCGTATAATGTGGTGAGTAGCCCGGGATTGTTTGGCACCTTCCCTTGGGTGGATAATGATAAAGGATATGCGGCCATTTTATTTACTTCCAATGTTAACTTTAAAGGAAGGCACGAGCGGTATACGGCTTTGAAAGGTTTGGTGGATGAGGCGGTGAGGTAGTGGTGAGTTGTTAGTGGTGGGTTATATGTTTTTGGGAATATCAGTTGTAAATTAAATAATACTCTCCACCTCTGCGTTCTAAAATAAAAATACTCTAATCTACTATTAAAGATTCACTCTGCGTTTCTCTGTGTAAATAGCTTTGCGGTCTCTGCGTTAATTTTTTCTTTAACTAAATGATTTTGGATTATAAATTAGAAAATAATACTCTTTTCATCAAGCAAACTGCACAGCAGTTGGGCTTTGATTATTGTGGCATTGCCAAGGCAGAACTTTTAAGTGATGATGCCAAAAGATTGGAGCAATGGTTGGCTAAGAGCATGAATGGAACCATGGACTATATGGCAAACCATTTCGATTTGCGGATAGATCCTACTAAATTATTGCCAGGGGCTAAGAGTGTAATTACGTTATTGAAAAACTATTTTCCTTCTGAGAAACAAACAATTGGTAGCCCCAAGATTTCTAAATATGCTTATGGAAAAGATTATCACGAAGTAATAAGAAAGCAACTGAAAGTGTTTTTGCAAGAGATAAATCAACAGATTGGTGCAGTGGAAGGACGAGGTTTTGTAGATTCTGCCCCAGTGTTGGAAAGAAGTTGGGCCATCAAAAGTGGATTGGGATGGATTGGTAAGAATGGTAACCTGATTAATAAGCAACAAGGTTCTTTCTTTTTTATTGCTACGCTGATTGTTGACTTAGAATTGCACTATGATGATGCTTATGCCAAAGACTTTTGTGGTAGCTGCACAAAATGTATTGATGCCTGCCCAACCGAAGCGATATTGCCCAACAAAGTGGTGAATGGCAGTAAGTGCATCAGTTATTTTACCATAGAACTCAAGGAACAATTGATACCAAACAACATGCATGGCAAGTTTGATGATTGGATGTTTGGTTGTGATACTTGCCAAGATGTGTGTCCATGGAATAGGTTTAGTAAGCCGAACAAAGAGGAAGCATTTACACCATTAAACGAAGTTTTGACTTACAAAGCATCAGATTGGGAGATGCTTACAGAGGAAAGCTTTAAAGAAATATTCAGACATTCGCCCATCAAGCGAACAAAGTATGCCGGCATAAAGAGGAATTTGAGGTTTGTTACATAAGTCGAAAGTCGTAAGTCGAGAGTCAAAAGTAAAAATAGCTGCCTGTACTCTCGACTTTTGACTTTCGACTTTCAACTTGAAATACATGATTAAATACACCACCATACTAAAGAAATTCCGTGAGCAAGGCGAAAAGACTGGCTGGACTTACATAGAAGTGCCTGCCGAACTTGCCCAACAGCTAAAGCCTAATAACAAAAAAAGTTTCAGGGTAAAGATTACTTTGGATGGTGCTGCCTTCGAAGCCGTGGCGATGATTCCAATGGGAGAGGGGGCATTTATTATGGCCATCAATGCAACCATGCGTAAATCCATCGGTAAACAAAAAGGAGATAGCGTAGCAGTAACTGCTGAAATAGATGAGAAAGGTTATGAACTCAATGCCGACTTTGTTGCTTGTCTAGAAGATGATCCAAAAGCTAACGAGTACTTTTATTCTTTGCCAAAAGGACATCAGAATTACTTTAGCAAATGGATAGACAGTGCAAAGGCCATCGAAACAAAGACCAAAAGGATAACCAATAGCATTACCTACTTATCACGAGAAATGGGCTATGGAGAAATGATAAGAGGACTTAAAAAAGAGATATGAGATAGTAGATATGAGTTATGATATTGCAAGACTACATAACTCATATCTGCTATCTCATATCTAATATCTTCTATCTAGTTAAACACTTTCTGTGTTCTCTGTACCGTATGCGCACTAAAATAACCAAGAGCTCCATTAGTAATATTACTTGTTGGATTAGCTGGAGATGTTGGCTGCCCATTAGTTGGATCTTGGCCACTAAGTTCCTTAAAATAAGTAAAGACGTTCTTATCAATGCAACGCATTTCTAGTTTTACAGTATCACCAGGTTGTATGTAGCTACTATCATTGTTCAACTGTCTCGAAATATATCTTCCATCTGATAAGCGATCATTAAACACATAAATTTGCTTTAGAGGCCTGCTGTTTACCATTTCCACAAATCTATAAGCGTTATAAATGCCAACAGGATCCTGAAAGTTTGGCATTGGATTCGTCTGTTTTCTGCTAAAGAAGTTAGTCGTTAAAAACGTCAATGAGTCCATTGTAACCTGTTGTGGCATGGTAGAAACTGCTGCATACTCTTTGCCTTCCGCTTTAATGTATAAATGATAGGTATGCAAAGGTTTACCTTGTGTGGCATTTGTGCTGTAAATTCCAGTGGCAGTTTCAGTCAATACATCTACAACTCCTGTAGAGTCGTCAGTAATTTTAACAGTAGCACCACTAACGGAAGGGTATAAATTATCTGAAGTATAGCTTATAGACTTGGTAAGTTTTACGCTATAAGGGCCAGCTTCATTTGTAACATCACCCTGCACTACCAAAACAGGAGCTGCATTATTCAAGTCTACCGATATTATTTTTTTACAGGCCATTGCAGAGGTAAACAACATGGCCATTAAAGTATATTTATTGAAAAGTCTCATCTATAAAAATTTAAAGTTGTAAGTAACAGAAGGAATCAATTTAAACAAAGTGGTCTGTTCGGCAACAGTTCTGTTTGGGTTATTAGGATCATCTTTAAAGTCTATGCTATAGGCGTTTGCCCTGTTGAGTGCATTGTAAATAGAAAAACTCCAGTTACTTTCATATTTGGCTGTCTTCTTTCCTTGCAAAGTTGCCGCAATATCTAGGCGTTTGTACGTAGGCATTCTGTAGCCATTCTTCTCAGTGTAGTTAAAATAAGTGTGTCCATCAATGTTGTACTTGCCACTTGGAAATGTTACTGCATTGCCAGTATAATATACATAAGTTGCAGACAGTGTCCACTTCTTATTGAGCTGGTAAATGCCCACTACCGATACTTCATGTGTACGGTCTTGAGTGGCATTGTACCAGTTATCGCTGTTTATACCGTCTATTTTACGTTCTGTCTTAGATAGGGTATAACCAATCCATCCATTAAACTTACCATACTTCTTTTTCAAAAACAACTCAACCCCATAAGCCCTTCCTTTACCAAACAGCAGTTGATTTTCTACGTTTTCGTTAGCCCTTAGTTCTGCGCCATTCTTATAGTCTATCTGGTTTTGCATGTCCTTGTAGTATATCTCTCCAGAGAACTCATAAAGGTTCTGTTTAAAGTTCTGGAAATACCCAATTGAAACCTGATCGGCAATCTCTGGCTTTACATTATTGCTACTGCCTACCCACAAATCAGTTGGGCTAGAACCTGTGGCATTACTCAATAAATGTAAGTTCTGAATGTTACGTGTATAAGAGAATTTGACAGATTGATTGTCATTCAATTTATAGCTAGTGGCAAACCTTGGCTCAACATTCGTGTAGGTTTTAACAAATGCGCCATTGCCATAAGTGGTACTGTCTTTAGTACTCCCATCATCATTGTAGGTATAAAAAGTGCCTGCTCCCAATGCGCTGAAAGTAGATAATCTTAACCCGTAAGTTAGGTTAAAATGATTGGAGGCATTCCATTCGTGAGAGATATAAGCAGCGCTCTCTAAGCTTTTCTTCTTTTGTAAATCCACATTGTTAAAGCTAGACTTTGCAGAAGCCGTAATCGTTCCAGGAACAATGTTATGATGAATAACATCTAATCCAAAGTTCAGCCTGTTATCAGAGTTTATGAAGTATTGAAAGTCTTGTTTCAGGTTCAAATCCCTGATTTTCGAGGTGATATAGATGTTGTTAGTACCTGCATTAATCTTAATATTATAACTATAATTTGAATAGATAAGAGACGTGTTAGAGAATAAGCGACTATTGAATACGTGGTTTAAACGCAAGGTGCTGGTAAGATTTCCATAGTCGATGCCAAATACACTACCAAAGCCGAAGTTATCTCGCCCAGTGTATGCCGAAAGATACAATCTGTCCTTACTGCTGAGCCTGTAGTTTGCCTTGGCATTAAGGTCGTAGAAGTAAAGCGAGTTTTGATTTAGCGTAGTATCTTTAGATAGTTTCAAAAACATATCCGCATACGTCCTTCTCGCACTAACTGTAAAGGAACCTTTGTCTTTCACTATTGGGCCTTCAAGGTTTAAGCGAGATGAAATGAGACCAATGCCACCACTCACTCCGTACTTTTGGTTGTTTCCATCATTCATCTTAATATCAATCACCGATGATAGTCGTCCGCCATACTCAGAAGGCATCCCTCCTTTATAAACTGTCAAGTCTTTAATAGCATCAGAATTGAACGTAGAAAAGAAACCCAGCAAGTGCGAAGGATTGTACACCACCGCTTCGTCTAGCAGTATCAAGTTTTGGTCTGCACCACCACCACGCACGTAGAAGCCACTATTTCCTTCGCCTGCACTCTTTATGCCGGGCAGTAGTTGTATTGTTTTTAAAACATCTTTCTCTCCAAAAAGAACTGGTATGTTCTTTACCTCATCAATAGAAAGCTTTTGCACACCCATTATCGCTCTCGAAATATTATCGCTTTTCTTCTTGGAAGTAACGGTAACTTCCTGCAAAGTATTGGTACTTTTAGAGAGAACTATTTGCTGAGTGATGTTCTTATCGAGCTGAATATTAATGGTGTCAGACTGATAACCTGAAAAACTAATTACTAATTGATAGTTGCCTCCCGCAGCACTAACACTATAAAAACCATAAGCATTCGTAACTGTGCCTAGCCCTCTTTGCCCTGCAAAAAGCACATTGGCACCAAGCAATGTTTCTCCAGTTGCCTTATCCCTAACTGTTCCGTTTACTGTAAACTTCGTCTTTGCTTGCTGACTAAAGGTGATTATTGGTAGTAAAAGGAGAACTGTGTATGCTATTTCTTTTAACTTCATAAAGCGATATTTCAGGTAAATCTGCTTGAGCGACAAAAATAGCCGCTCGGAGTCATCTAATAATATACAATGAAAACAACTAATTGTTAAACATATTGATGAAATAGTACTCAGTTTTTAATTTATATAATAACTTAATGGCTTTTTGAAAGATTTAGGTACGCGAGACACATTGATTCTCTAATCACTTTACGCTAATTGGCAACAAACCTATTTAAAACTAGTGTATGGCCTTAGGTTACAAGGACGTGAACCTGTAGAGACGGATGATAATCCGTCTAAAGTGCAGAATAAATTTGCCTTAGCAAATAAGACGGATTATCATCCGTCTCTACAGCGATTTGGGAAAGTTTGCTTTATGTAGGGTAAGTCATTTCCATTTTTTCAGTTGAGCCAGATGAGACATTCGAAATGACGGGGAGATTTTGGAGAAAATTAAAGCGAATACCCAATAGTAGATAGTTATTCATCATTGGTTATGCTCTCACTTTTCTGTTCTCTTCTAGCTTCCCTTGTGCAAACTTTTTAAGTGAATAAATATTTATATCCAGGTACTTTACGGGTATTAACACTTTGTCTCCATGTTTTCTGAAATCTGTCTCAACTTTCTTGCGCTTCTTAGCGTTTTTAAACTTTTCTATTACCTCGTTCTTGTTCTTTATGGTAAGCACTAAATGATGCCCGCCGGACGATATAGAATCTATCGTTACTACGTTACTCCAAGGGATAAAGCCTATCGATCCAAAGTCTATCTTCTCTGTTATACCCCCATTTTCTACAATGAGTACGGGCTTTTTTAGCAAATACTTCTTTAACCAAAACTTGAACGTTATATATAGATAATAATAAGGAACGGCAATTACAATAAGACCAACAATAACAAAAGGCAGAAAATGTTTTATAAAACGAGCAGAATGACCAAAGAAGGCAAATAGCAGATTAGCCACCTCGAAAGGCAGGAAAATTAAAACTGCCGATAAAAGTAATAGAGGTATTTGCAATTTAGACTTATCATAATAAACCTCTACTGTGTCTTTCATGTTGGGTTAGTTGAGCGTTAGTATTACGAAAATAATTGATTTTATCAATTAATTAAATCCTAGCGCTAATTTAGTGTAAACTACTACAAAACACGCTATAAACTCAGTACCCTAGCATAAACATCGGGGATAGATGCGTTTTCGAGGGCAATGCCATTAAATACCTGAATGGCTGGCTTGTTTTTTTGCGGTATCTCCCGTTGCAAAAATGCCGTATCAATGCCATGAACAACCCCTTCGGTATCAAATACAGGCCCTCCGCTCATTCCGTTTAAAGAAATATCCTGCGTTAAAAACCCAACGTAGTTTTTGCCATTATCGGTTACTGTCAAGGCATCTATTATAAATGTAGGCTGCCAATACTGCCTCACTGCACCCACATTTATGCTGCCATCGGGATTAACAGAAAGCTGTGCTAGCGGGTAGCCACACAAACAAATAGACTTTCCAGCTTTGGGTTTGTCCAAAACAACCGAAACGGGCACCGTATCTTTCAGGTTTAGTTTTCCTAGAAAGATATCACGAACAGGATCACGGTAAACTTCGGTTACAGTTACAGGAGGATTGATTATATGATCTGGAATATTACCCCGATACTGAAAACTGGCGTTGGCAGGAGATTCTGTAATAACATGCAGAGCCGTTAGAAAATGTCCTTGATTGTCAATGAAAAAGCCTGTGCCACAAACACCAATCTGCGTGTTAGGACCATTCACTGAAACAAAGAATATAGGAAAGATGGATTGCTTTATTTTTTCTATTGCTGCTTGATACATAGTTACCTTTTAAAACCTTTTGATTGAGTATTGAAGTGCTGCTTAAACTATTATAAACATTACAAGCGAAACAACACTATCTGTGGCAAATGTATAGAAGCAGTACACTAACCACAGATGTTTTTTGAAGGTACAAGAAGCTACTAGCTATAAAGTAGATCATTTGTTGGAAGTATGAATACGCAATTAAACCCAATTATTTAATTTGCTGTAGGAGGAGAACTCCTCCTACAGCAAATCGTCTCATTTGCAGCAGGGGGAGAACTCCTACAGGAGCAAATCGTTTCATTTGGTACAGGAGGAGTTCTCCTACACGAGCAAATCTCTTCATTTGCTATAGGAGGAGTTCTCCCCCTCAAGCAAATCATCTCGTTTGCTACAGGAGGAGTTCTCCTACACTAGCAAACGAGACAATTCGTTGGTTTTGGAGTTCTCCTCCTACAGTAAAACTTTTATTACACCTTAATGTGGTTGTTGAAATGGCACTCAATCAAACAAAAAAGCCCTTACTGAGTATTGACATGTTTATCATTACTCAGTATGGACTTTTTTGAACAGAAGCAGTTAACCGAATATGTTGTATTTCTATAAGGCTTAAGCTGTTATTCCTACAGCTTTCTTAATGCCGCAATAGTATCAATGGGGTTTGTAGACTTAAACACCGTATTGCCCGCCACCAAAACAGTAGCACCCGCATTAATGATAGATTTTGCATTGTCTATCGTAACGCCTCCGTCTATTTCAATGTCTACTTGCACACCTCTTTCTTTTATCAAGGCACTCAATTGTTTAATTTTAGTCAGTGTGTACGGGATAAACTTCTGCCCACCAAAACCCGGGTTTACACTCATCAGGTTCACCAAATCAATGTCTTCAATGATGTCTACTAATAAATGAATAGGCGTATGAGGGTTAACCGCTACTCCGGCTTTCATGCCCAATGCCTTTATCTGCTGAATGTTTCTATGAAGGTTTCTGCAAGTTTCTATATGAACCGACAAAATGTTAGCGCCCGCCTTAGCAAAGGCTTCTGCATATTTCTCTGGTTCTTCAATCATCAAATGAACATCCAACACCTTGGTGGTAGCCGTTCTTATGTGTTCTATTACGGGTAAACCAAAACTAATGTTGGGCACAAATCTACCGTCCATTACATCCAGATGAAACCACTCGGCTTCACTCTGATTAATCATTTTACATTCATCTTCTAACCTCAAAAAGTTAGACGCTAACAACGACGGTGCTATTATGGGCATTATATATTATTTGAATTATTGATTGAAGAAAAAGCTATTGCAATCGCTTAATAGCGGCTTCTGCGTCGGCCATTGAATTGTCGAAACCCAATGCTTGCTGATATTTGGTTACAGCTTCCGTTTTTTTGTTCAAAGCCTCATAACACTTGCCTTGCCAGTAGTAGGCATCGGCAAATCGGTTCTTTACTTCGGCAGCCATTTTAAAAACTTCTAGTGCCTTGTCGTATTTCTTTGTATCAAAATAAACATAACCCTTCTCCAGATAGGCCTCCATGAAAGTGTAATTGTTAGAAATGCTTTTATCAAAAAAGAAAAGAGCCCTGTCTTTATTGCCCGTTCTAGACCAGAATACACCAGCAAAGAAAGCTGTGTACGAATCGTATTCTCTACCCAAGCCTAGGTCATCAATTTGCTGACAAATACTTAAAGTCTTTGGGTTTTTAGTCTCCGCATAAAGATTTGCTAGCGCCAATAAACCATCCACCGAAGGATAAATGCTGATGGCCGCGTTGTAATAGGTGATGGCACTTGTGGTGTCTCCTGCATGTTCGCTTACTTGTCCCTTTTTAAACCAAAGAGCATAGTTGCCCTTGTCTTTAATGATTAAAGAGTCAAGCTGAGAAAGCGCGAGTTTGTAGTTGTGTGTACTATCAAGTGCAGATATGTAGTGAAACCTCAGTCCCACACTGTCTGGTCTATTAGCTACTTGGTTTGCAAGGTCATTTACGTAGGCCGGTGTTTCATTGTTGTTACTACCATTCTCGGTCTTATCCTTATTGTTTTTGCATTGAGCAAATAGAATGATGACTAGAAAAATGTACCCTTTATTCATTTGGCAAAAATAGTGAGTTGGTTAACTGTAATTGTAATTTTTAATAGTATTGTCCATTTGTATTATTTTTTTTGCACAAATTGTTATAATTTAAGTAAATGTCTGCTAAAAAAAGAGTACTAAAACGATTTTTGTCAAATTGTGTTATATCATTGCATAATAAACGAATTATATATTTATATAATTAAGTGAGATCTGATTTGGGAACTCAACATTTCAACAACAAATTAAACAACAAAATTATGGATCAAGGAATTCTAGGTTTGCACAGCCTTTTAAGATGGGCACTAATCATCTTTTTAGTAATTAACATTATTAGGGTGAACGTGGAAGCTAGTGAACACTTTGATAAAGTAGATAGAATGTGGAGTTTAAGGTTGCTAATTACGACACACTTAAACCTTTTGGCGGCTCTTTATTTATATTTCTTTGGTCCTAATGGGATTAACAGAATAAAAGCTGGAAATTTTATTACTAAAGATGTGATGGAAAGGCCCGAACTACGTTATTGGATAATAGAACACCCAACAATGATGCTTGTTTCGATGGTACTAATTACCATTTCGCACAGTTATTCTAAGAAAGATATAGAACCACTAAAGAAGCATAAAAGAATGAGTATTCTGTACATACTAGCATTGGTAATTATTTTGGCGGCTATCCCTTGGCCTTTCAGAATTGAAGAAATTGCTAGACCATTATTCAGGTCATTATACAACTAAGTTTAGTTAATATAAAAAAGGCATTTAAATTGTTAGAATTATCTTCTAATAGTTTAAATGCCTTTTTGTTTGCCCCTACTTTAGTTTGGAATCACTAATTTATTGTTACCTAAATTTACATCAGCCAATCGATGTGTAGGGTCTATTTCAATGCTCTTAATGTCTTTTATACTGCGGTTTATCTCTAAGTCATAATCAGGATGGGTCCAACGCCATTCTTCATGAACAATCCTAGGGATAGCTCTTTCAGAAGGCTTGTTGCCATACATAAGGTTTAGCGGAATGTAATGCATCTCTTGAGAGCCATCTTTAAAGGTTACCATTACATCAATGGGCATTGGCATTTTTCCCTTCCGGCTAAGCGCGATAGTTGTTTTTCCATTAATGATATCAATGTTTCCTATGGCATAGTCAATGGTTTTGGTACTATTTACCCAATATTCCTTATACCATTGCAAGGTAATGCCACTCACCTTTTCAGCTACACGGATGAAGTCATTTACATTCGGATGTTTAAACTTCCATTGGTTATAGTATTCCAGTAGAATCTTATCTCTTACGCTATCCCCAACTATATAACCCAGCTGATTAATAAACACTGCGCCTTTGCTGTAAGCAGCTTCCGAATAGGCAAAGTTTGTACTAAAATGATCTGCATGAGTGCTGAGTGGTTCCTCCATTCTACTATTTACTAGCATAAAATAGCCTGCATAACTATCCGATTGATGCAATGGAAGACTGTTTGCCTCCTTGGATAAGTAATCTACTGTGCCAGCTTTTTCAGCAGCACTGGTAAAAGGCGATTGTGTTGCCCATTTAGTCCTGTAATAATTACTTACTTCTCCTTCAGAAAATGTTGTAAAGCCCTCATCCATCCATGCAAAAAGACTTTCGTTTGTACCGAGAATATGTTGATACCAACTGTGCATCCACTCATGAAAAACGGTACCCAAGCTAGAACTTTTAAGCAAAGTTGCCATTGCGTACTCCATGCCACCATCACCACCCTGAATAAATGAATACTGCGGATAAGGGTATTTGCCAAACCTTTGTTCCATGTAAGGAAACACTTTCTCGGCAGCCCAAAGTACATTAGCCCATGCAGAATCTGCCGATTTAGTACTTGGTTTATAGAACACATTCAACATTACACCATTCACCTTTTTAGATAAATGTTTGAATGTGGGATCCGCAGCCCAAACAAAATCGTGTATATTCTCTCCTTTAAAATTCCAAGTAAGTGTTGCATCCTTTGTTGCAGGAACTTTCAACTCAGTTTCATATCCAAAACCTATAGCATTTGCATTCTGAAGCACACCTGTAGCCGCAACCATATAATTTTTGTCGATGTTTATCTTCACGTCATAATCTCCCCAAACGCCATAAAATTCACGGGCCACATACGGGTTCGCATTCCAACCTTGATAGTCATATTCCACCATTTTAGGGTACCATTGGCTCATACTAAAGCGTATTCCTTCTGCATTATCTCGTCCACTTCTTCTAATCTGTACAGGAACTTGCGCCCTGAACGTTAAATCTAAAGCAACCTTACTTCTAGGGAGAATGGGTTTAGACAGTCTTACTTCCAATATTGTTTCATGAAGAATCAATTGCTGTTCTACGCCATCAATCCTGATGGATGATACGTTCTGATAGCCAATTTCGTTATCAGTCAATTTACTAATTCTATCAGTAACCCTACCATCCCAGTCTAGTACGGGCTTGTCGTTCTTATCTGTCCAAAGAACCACCTTTCCTGCTTCCCTACTTTTAACGTCCATGCTACTATTGGGATGAAACGCATTCCAATACAAGTGAAAGAATACCCTATTAAGAGTATCTGGAGAGTTG
This sequence comes from Chitinophagaceae bacterium, assembly GCA_947381435.1. Taxonomy (GTDB): domain Bacteria; phylum Bacteroidota; class Bacteroidia; order Chitinophagales; family Chitinophagaceae; genus Parasediminibacterium. The sequence goes on along the minus strand of CANCVE010000064.1, from coordinate 10,842 downwards.
TTCCAGTAGTCAATCTGCTCAGTACCAGCAAACTGATTGTTTACAACATCCATTTTTACATTGATTGCATATTTGATGCGTTGTTGCCAACGATCGGGCTGTGCATAAGACTGCTGCGAGATAAAAAGAGAAAGAAGGAGCGATAAAACGAAGCCTTTTGCCATATAATAGATTTATTACTGGCGAGGAAAGTAGTAATTATTGTTTAATTGCCAAAGGCGGGAAGGATAATTTGGGGTAATATTAGTCTTTACCTTGAATAACAATGACTATTTCTCCCTTTACAGTTTTGGCTTTAAAGTAAGCAGCAACCTCTTGCAAAGTGCCGCGTTTGTTTTCTTCAAACATTTTGGTAAGCTCCCTACTTACACAACACTTTCTTTCTGAGCCGAAGTAAACTGCGAACTCCTCTAGAGATTTTACCAGTCGCATGGGACTTTCGTAAAGGATAATGGTTCGTTCCTCCAATGCTAATTGTTTCAATTTTGTTTGTCTGCCTTTCTTCAAGGGAAGAAATCCTTCAAACACAAAACTATTGGTAGGTAATCCACTATTAACCAATGCCGGAACAAACGCCGTAGCTCCAGGGAGGCACTCAACTTTTACATCGTTAGCCACACATTCTCTAACCAACAAAAAAGCAGGATCACTAATGGCAGGTGTGCCCGCATCAGTTATTAAAGCGAAGGTCTTACCTGCTTTCATCTGGTCAACCAAATGGGTAGCTATCTTATGTTCATTATGTTGGTGATAGGGAGAAAGTGGCTTTTGAATATTGTAATGATGCAACAGCTTAGATGATGTCCTCGTGTCCTCACATAGTATAACATCCACACTTTGCAGCACTTCAATAGCCCTGAAAGTGATGTCTTTTAAATTGCCAAGAGGTGTGGGAACGAGGTATAGCATAATTGTGTAGAAAAGTGGTTTCTATTTCTTTAGATAAATGCCAACTATCATAAATACTAAAGCCATAAATAAACCCAGAATCCATTTTATCAGGTCAGTTTTAGTTTGCTCTAGCTTTGAATCGATATGACTTTGCAGGATCGCAATATCTTTCGAAAAATATTGGCTCATTTTCTCAGAAGAAGCCTTTGCTTCTTGCTTTACATATTCAATCACGGCTGTAGCTTCCTTTTCGCCAATCTTCGCTTTCAGAAGGGTAAACAATTGTATATCGCTTATCTCAATAGTCATTACTTGTTACTTTATTTAGTTAAACATTGACAATAGGTCAGCAGAAATACTGTTTACCGCTTGGTGAAAATACAGATTGTTTTTTAGAAATGTATAATAAACTATCCTGCAATGATTTCTTCTATATCAAAAAACTCCATCACTGCATTAGCCAACAATTTCTTACCCGCTTCTTCCGCAGCTGTTCTTGCTTCGGCCTCACTTGCAGCATTCACTTGCAAAGTAATGTGCTTACCTACACGTACATCTTCTACGTTTGCTAAACCCAAATTGTGTAAACCTGCCAATACTGCCTTGCCTTGTGGGTCTAATAAATTCTTTAATGGCATTACTTTGATGTGTACTGTGTAAATCATGACTTGCTCTGTTTAAAAACTAAAGATATAATTACGTAGGCTGCAAATGTAATAGGTACAGCCATCCATTTGATAATAAAAGCGGATATTATTGCGATGATTGCCATGATAATGAATGGCAAAAAGCTTTTAATGGTAGCGTTCTTGAACTTCAAGGCAAGCATTGGCAACGTAGAAATCATCAAGTAACTAACAATAAAAATGACTGCATACCAGAACCATTTATTACTTAATAGCGAAATAGCCCAAGCCTGATTGTTATACCAATACACCAAAGGAAAAGCCGCAATCAACAAACCCGCTGCTGGGATTGGCACTCCTTTAAAGCCATAACTCTGTTCGGTATCAATATTAAATCTTGCCAATCTGTAAGCACCAGCACAAGGAATTAAGAATGCAGGCATCAACCAAAGAGAATTTATGTCCAACCCATCAGGTTGTTGTGCATAGCTCAAACGTAGAAATTGATAGATAATCATTCCCGGTGCCACACCAAAGCTTACCACATCGGCAAGGCTATCCAATTGTTTGCCCATTTCAGAAGAAGCATTTAAAAGCCTTGCTACAAAGCCATCTAAGAAATCTATAACTGCTGCAATGCCAATAAACACACTTGCCAGATAAATCTTTTCAGGAATTACCACCAAGCTTTCTCCGTTATTATCTACCGTAAGCGTTAACCCCGTTTGAACGGTATAAATGATTGCCAAGCAACCAAAGAACAGGTTGAGCAATGTAAAAATGTTAGGGATTTGTTTCATTGTAATTTTTAAGTCAAATAAATTATGTAGAAAAGTTTACCACAAAGAAAACAAAGTGAAAACTAGGTTCACTAAGTGTATTGCTCACTTTGTGGTTCTTTGTGAAACCTTTGTGTTCTTTGTGGTAAAACTTTACCTCTCCATCGCAGCTTCTATCTCCTCTACCGTAATCGGAATGTTCTTCATCAAATCGATATTGCCATCTTCGGTTAGCCATACATTATTCTCAATGCGGATGCCCATTTGTTCTTCTTCAATATAAATGCCAGGTTCTACTGTAAGTAACATTCCAGCTTGCAAAGGCTCTGTTCTTGTTCCCAAGTCGTGCACATCAATGCCTAAATGGTGCGAAATGCCATGATACAAATACTTCCTATATGCATTCTTTCCATCTGCCTTCTCCACTTCTTCTTGCGTTAGTAAACCTATCTTCACAAACTGTCTTGTGGCTTCCTCACCGACTTTATCTGTATAATCAACAACAGAAATACCTGGTTTTAGTATGCTTTTTGCATAATTATGTATCGCCAAACAAGCATTGTACACTTCTTTCTGCCTGTCGGTAAACTTTCCATTTACTGGTATAGTTCGTGTAAGGTCTGCACAGTAACCACCATATTCGGCACCAAAATCCATCAGCAGTAATTCTCCATCCTTACATTCTTCGTTATTATTTACGTAGTGTAAGGTCCTTGCCCTATCGCCACTGGCAATGATGCTTCCATAAGCCTCACCTGTTGCTCTATTGCGCAGGAACTCATGAAATATCTCTGCTTCCACTTCATATTCCATCACACCCGGCTTTACAAAACCGCAGACTCTTGCAAAGGTTTTCTGGGTAATATCTATTGCCGTTTGCAATACTTCCACTTCTTCTTTAGTCTTTACGCCACGCAATCCCTTTAATATTTTTGCTGCGCGATAGTAGTTGTGCAATGGATACTTGCTCTTCATCTCATCGATAAAACGATACTCATGCGAGCGGATATTGCTTGCTTTCCTATCGTTTTCATTAGTATTAAGATAAATATTATCTGCAGCATGAATCCAAGTTTGCAAAAGTGCATCTAGCGAATCAACCCAAACTATGGTCTTAATTCCAGAGATAGCCGTTGCTTCATTTGCCCTCAATCGCTTGCCGTCCCACTTTTCTTTAAGCTCATTTGGGCGAACCAAGACAAGTACTTCTCTGTACATTTCATCGTAGAAGTCGGGGAATAATATGACCATACTTTCCTCTTGTTCAATACCCGAAAGCCAGAAAAGGTCGCTGTTCTGTTTAAACTTATGGATGGCATCACCATTTTTAGGAAACTCATCATTGCTCACAAATACGGCAATGCTATTTGGTTGCATCCCCGCTACAAAACGCTTGCGGTTATTGATAAATATCGATGGATTGAGCGGTAAGTACTTCATCTACTACAAGTTTGAGGCGTGCAAGATAAATGTTTTGGATAGATGATAGCTGAAAGAGGCTTTGTTATGCAAAATAGCAATGTTGTTATTGCCAATAGCATTGTTGTTATCGCCAATAACAATGTTGTTTTTACCAATAGCAATGTTGTTATTGCCAATAACAATGTTGTTATTACCAATAACAATGTTGTTTTTATCAATAACAATGATGTTATTATCAATAACAATGATGTTATTACCAATAACTATCTTGTTATTTGCCTCAATCATAAGCTTATAAAAGGATAATAGCTTTAATCCCATTAATTTTAACCGCTTTTATAAGCCTAGATTTAGATAGTTACCACATTAATTATGCAGATTCAATTAAACAATACTGGCAAACGCTTTAACCGAGAATGGATATTCCGCAACTGCAATTATACCTTTAATACAGGAACAGCTTATGCCATTACAGGGCCAAATGGTAGTGGAAAAAGTACGCTTTTGCAAACAATAGCCGGTGCAATTAATGCAAGCGAGGGAAGTGTTACCGTTGATCGTTTACCGTTAACCGCACTCCGTCAACCGCTGGTTGCTGACGGCAATGGTTCTTCGGTTAACGGTAAACGGTTGACGGTTAACTCTCCTAACACAACGGTCGACCCATCTTTAATTTATAAACATCTCTCTATTGCTGCGCCTTATCTGGAATTGGTGGAGGAGATGACGGCTACCGAAGCATTGCAATTTCATGAAGCTTTTAAACCTTTATTGGCTGGCATCAGTATTAAAGAAATATTAGAAATTGTAGGATTGAAGGCCGCCGCCGATAAACAGATACGTTTTTATAGTAGTGGAATGAAGCAACGGATGAAGCTAGCCCAAGCCATCTTTTCGGATGTACCCATCCTTTTGTTGGATGAACCTTGCACCAATCTCGATGCGGTGGGATATGCTTTGTATCATCAATTAATAGAAAACTATTGCGCAGAAAAACTGGTTATTGTTTGTAGTAATGACATTCAGGAGTTTGATTTTTGTACCGAGAAACTTGATATAATGGACTATAAGCCTGCTGCAAAACAATAACTACCCATTTATCATGGGCAACTTAATAATAAATGTAGTGCCCTTGCCCAATTCGGTTTCAAAGCTAATATACCCTTTCAGCTTCTCTACAATCCCTTTGCTGATGGCTAAGCCAAGACCCGTACCCGAAGTCTTGGTAGTAAAGTTGGGTTGAAATATTTGTGCTGCCATCTCTGCAGGAATGCCTTTGCCATCATCTTTAATGGTTATCATAACATGATTATCATAAAGCGTCTGTCCTATTTTTATGTGCACAATACCTTCTTCTACCGATTCTATTGCATTCTTAATCAGATTGGTAAAAAGACGGTTTAGCTGACTAATATCCCCCATCACATAAACCGAATTATGCTTCTCGTATTGAATATCTACTGTTTCCGAATGTTTGTAAAGCTGCACAAGTTCCTCTAGCTTTTGGCTGATATCTATCCGCTCCAATAGCACATTATCTATATTGGCAAACTGAGAAAAGTCGCTCGCAATCTTAGCCAGCTGATCTATTTGTGTAACCAAAGTATTTGCCACCCTTTGCGTAAGTTCCTTTGCATTGGGCATATCATTGTCAATGGCTCGCTGCAAATATTGGATACTAAGCTTCATTGGCGTTAGTGGATTCTTAATTTCATGAGCCACCTGTTTTGCCATCTCACGCCATGCACCTTCGCGCTCACTTCGGGCAAGGGCATTGGCGCTTTCTTCCAGTTTTTGCACCATTTTGTTGTATTCGCTCACCAATTCTCCAATCTCATCTTTCTTTTCCCAGACGATGATTTCATTCTTTTTACCAATGTTTACTTCCCGCATCTTACTTGTAATGATGCTGAAAGAAGCCACTACCCTTTGTGTGATGACTACAGAAAATGCGCCTGCCAAAAGAAAGATAAAGGCATTTAGATTGATGATGGTAGCGATAAAACTAGAGATTTCCTGATTGAGTTCTAGCTGAGAATTGAGGTATGGGATGTTAATGTAGGCAAACACTTTTCCGCCTTCATCCACTACGGGCATATACATACTTAGGTATTCTAGTGCGCCAATGTTTTCCTTTTGAACAAACCTACTTCGACCATCATATTGAAGGTGATAAAAAGCATAAGGATTTATTCTGGTATCCAACAGCTGCTTACTATATATGTGGGGCTGTGTTGATGCAATGAGGTTGCCAGAAAGGCTGTAAAAGTTAATATCTACATTGTGCGTTTCGGATACTTCGGCAATCTGTCTTTCAAAATCATTTATAAATCCAACGTTTGTAGAAGAAACACTATCATTCAATATGTTTTCAGATTGCACTTGTCTAAGCCTTACCGCTACTTCATTCGCAATGATGCCAATAGAAGTGGATAGCCGCTTTTGGTTGTTTTCGTTGAACCTATTGGTGAAATACAAAATGGTAGCCGACCCAATAACTATGAAAGAAAAGATACTGATGGAGATAACGGTTGCCAGTATTTGTGCTTGCATCGTCAAACGGAACGCACCCTTGAAGTTAAGGTTAGTAACCTTTGCCTTTAGCAGAAAGTCTCCTAAATGAAACGAGCCTATCACCACCAAGAAGGTAAAGAATAAGTAGGCAAACAGCGTAACCACTTCTATAAAGCGATTGCTTTGTTCGGCTATTACGGCCATCTTTCCATTGCCGCCATTGTACCATAACTCATCGGTACCATTATTCGTTTTATTTATAAAGTCGTAGGGGAGAATCTTTGCCGATGCTATCTTCAATGGAAAATCATAGTCGTTATACTTGGTTGCCAGCTTCCCATTTATATACAATGCTTGCGCAAATTGATTCTGCTCGTCAAAACTCTCTTCTTCTCCTGGCTGACTAAACAAAACTGGGTAAAGGGCCTCACTTTTATACATCTTCGGCTTTAAAACCAGAAACATATATCCATAAGGGTTATCGTGTTCTCCAATTGCCAACGAATAAATGTAGCTTACTTGGTCAGGACTCGTTTCCCAAGCATACAAATTCGGTACATCTGTTTGCTTGCCCCGCAAACTTATGATGGCACTTAGTGAAGCATAATTGTAAACAGTGTCTTCATTAAAGAGCGGTTTATAAAATTGGTTGAAAGTATAAATACTCGTCTCAAACCTGTTCAGATAACCCGTAAAGTTTTCATTCAGAATGCTGTCCTTTATTTGTTTATTACTGTTTTCGGTTAATAAACGTTGATAGTTATCCGTTAATATTTTAGTATTGATATTAGAAACCGCAACACTCAACACATTTTCGCCATTGGTCACGCTTTGCAATACCAATCTTTCTGCAAGCTTTTTTCTTTGTGCCAAACTTACAGCTTGGTTTTGCCAACTAATTAATAAAGTAATGGATAATGCAAAAAACATAATCCAGAAAAGGAATAAAGGAGACTTCTGAATGGACAATCTAATATCTCGTTTGCTTTTATTGATAGCAAAAAGGTAGATAACCACCCATAAAATCACCATTATGTTGAGTGTAGAATTACTACTTATAACACAGCTAGTGTATAATAGTCCGGCTACGGCAGCGACAATTAATTGTAGATAAATCTTTGTCCTTAATGCAAAAACAGGTCTTAAAAGAATATGTGATAGATGGTAGAATGTGATGCCAAGAAAGGTTAGTGTAACCAAACTGATAACACTAAAGTAGTTTAGACTGAAAAAGTGAGTAACATCGAATGATATTTTAGAATCGAGTACAAGCGTACTAATGATTTCTGCCATCACGAATGCTATCATTAGCAATAAAATGATGTTTACATACTTTACAAACGAATATTTTCTATAAAAAGTAGACGGTTTATAGTTTAATGAATTGAATTTATAATAGCCCACAATCCAGAAAAGGAGAATGGTGTTTATTAGTAAATGTCCTAGAGAGGGATGCAAGAAGTTTGACGCATATACCGATGGATCGAATAAACCTAGCCGACTATATTCAAAAGGGAAAGGGAAAAAGTAAGTACCGGCTCTAAATAGCACTACCGCGCTAATAAATAGTAGGCTAGCAAGTTTTAAACCATGCCTTATTGCAATAGTATTTACCAGTCTGTTGATAAACATGATAAGCATTAGTACAAAAAGCAAGCGCAGTAAAATGGTAAAAAGGTCATAGCCCGAATAAATATGTCCTTGCTTTAAACTTATTTTGAATAAAGTCTCTTTTTGTGAGTTTATGATAGGCAAAGCGTCTCTGTCTGTACTTATTTCGTAGCGTTCGCTAAGTTCCGGGAAGCCATCAAATTCGTTATGCAGGTATTTATTCTCTATAAAATACTTCCATTCTATCGGTATTACCGCCATCAGGATAATTCTTTTCCCTTTAATGGTCAGGGATTGCTTTATTATTTCCTGTTTACCGTTTTGATTAATTGCATAATAATAATTGTCTTTTTGTTGTAGCTCTTCTGGGGAAATTGTGTAGATGTTACTGTTCCAATAGGTCAAAACTGGGTTGCCTACATCGTTCATTTTATATAGATACAGCCCAAAAGGTTCTTGAATGGTTGTTAGTTTCTTATCGGTAGCCGTATCGCTTAGCAAACCTTCTAAAAGAGGCGTATCGCTCGATATTTTTTGTATTAATTTTTCAGTAGCTACAATCTTAGCTTCCAGTTTATCCTTCACTTTGGCAGGCGAAGAGTCGTAAGTCCAATAATTTGTCAACACAAACGAAATAGTGTACAGCCATGCTGCAATAATCAGCAAGTAACCATGTTTATAAAAAGCTGCACGTATTGTATTAATCAATTATTCGTATTTATTTTTTGCCACAAAGTCACAAAGACAGAAAGTAACACAAAGTTTACAAAGATTTTTAAGAAGATTGCTATAATTTACTTATACTACGTATTTATATAAACACACCATCAAAGTTTTTTTATCTAACACATAGGCACAATAGGTACATAGAAAAATAAAAAGAAGGAAAGAAACGTTGCACTTTAAGGTCACATAGACTCGATTGTAAAAAAGTGAAACTTTTTTTTCTATGTTTTCTTTTCTTTTTCCATTAACAAATCAAACGATGTTCCTTATGTTCTTACTATATAACTTTTTCAAAAAAATGTTGGTAAATGCTACAAAGTAGCATTTACTATATGTCCTTTTTCTCAAACTACTTACACACTAAACCTATGTGATCTATGTGCCTATGAAACCTATGTGTTGAAACTCTTTACTTCTCCATAAGTTATATAACTTGGAAACATTAGCCCCCCCTAATTTTTGACTATGTGTTGAACCCTTTACTTCTCCATAAAGTTATATTAGCGGGTAATATTAATATTTGGTGTTAATGCTGCGTAACATAAGTTATTTAATCTAATAACTAACAACTAATCACTAACCACTCATAACTTCCTACTCTTTTTCACTTCATTCCAGAGTTCATCCATTTCAGCAAGTGTCATATCGGCCAGATTCTTCCCATGTTCGGTAGCCATCTCTTCCATACTCTTAAATCTGTTGATGAATTTCACATTTGTCTTCTCCAAAACGCCTTCCGCGTCTATCTTCAAAAACCGTGCATAGTTGATTAAGCTAAACAATACATCACCAAATTCCTCTTCTATGTGTTCCTTATCATCTTCTGCAATGGCTTCGTGCAATTCCCCTATTTCCTCCTCCACTTTCTTCCACACATCCTCTTTATTGTCCCATTCAAATCCCACTTGTTTGGCTTTTTCTTGTATTCTTGTAGCCTTTATCATTGCCGGCAGCGATGCTGGCACGCCTCCTAGCACACTTTTCTTGCCTTTGCCTTCCTTTAGTTTCAATTGTTCCCAGTTGCGTTTCACATCGTCCTCATTCTGCACAGTTACGTCGCCATAAATGTGTGGATGCCTGTGAATCAGCTTCTTACTTATCCCTTCCAGTACCTCTTCCAGCGTAAACTTACCTTGTTCTGCCCCTATTTTACTATAAAACAGCAGGTGAAGCATAATATCTCCCAGTTCTTCCTTGATGCCCTGCCAATCTTCGGCTGTTATTGCGTCCGTTAGTTCGTAAGTCTCCTCAATTGTTAGAGGACGAAGGGTTTGTATGGTTTGTTTCATGTCCCAAGGGCATTTTTCCCGTAGGTCATCCATTATTTGTACTAGTTTTAAAAAGCTGTCTGATAGCATGTATGTAGTTGTTAGTGATTAGTTATTAGTGGTTAGTTAAAAGCCCACAATAGTAAGCTGCTTTACTTTATCAAATCCTTTGTCGGCAGTAATTAAGCTTGCATTGTTAGCAATAGATGTAGCAGCAATGATTGCATCGGGGAGTTTTAGCTTATAGGCCATTCTAATTTGTGATATATCTGTTATCAAACCATTCAAAAGACTAACTACTGCATTAGTATCTAGCAAAAACCTATTCCCATTCATCTCTTAGCTTTTTTTGTTCTTCAAGGGCATCACCTTTCCATTGTAATTTGCCAATTAAGTCGGAGAAATCATAATTCTTTTTATTGTTTCCAAGTGAAGCTATTGGGCGTATGGTTACTTCCAACTCTTTATTGGCATATTCTTCAGGAATAGCAATAGTTATACTGCCATTAGTCGGTTTAATTAATTGTCTTAATGCTTGCATAAAACAAAGTTATAGTTTATTCGATAAATACTATTTTATTAAGTTATTAGTGACTATCCGCTATTTGGCAATTCGAATACATCTTCTCCATAATCTTCGCGTCCTTTCGACGAAAGGAGAAATCTAACCGAAGACTGTAGGCAAAATCATAGCATAAGTCTCCGATATTATTCCATGAGATTTCTCCTTTCGTTACAATGACGTGGGTTTATACGTCCCTGATTTGCCAACTTTTCAGAAGTTGGTAAATCTAAATGTGGCAAGTCTCTGTCCGTTAGATTTGGCAACTTCCAAAAAGTTACCAAATCATAGCCCTACACGTCCTTTAGATTTGCTTTAGCAATTAACTGTTAAAATATTACTACTACTATGGTTTTCTTTTTTTGCTTCTTTTTTTCTTTTGGGTATTCACATTAATTTGTGAATAACCTAACCCGCAGCAAGGGCTCATTATTTTCACGTCA